>QNDG01000326.1 GCA_003645915.1 Candidatus Zhuqueibacterota bacterium
AATTTTTTTCCCTGCAATATCAGGAGCAGAACCGCCCCCTGGTTCGTACATCCCGAAATCGCCATGCCCCAGACTTGCACTGGGAAGCATTCCCATACTTCCGGAGATTGCAGCTGCTTCGTCAGAAAGAATATCTCCGAACATATTTCCGCAGAGCATTACATCAAACTGTGCAGGATTTCTTGTAAGCTGCATAGCTGCGTTATCAACATACATTGGTTCAAATTCAATATCAGGATACTGCACAGCAACAGACTCAACAACCTCTCTCCAGAAAACCATAGTAGTCAAGACATTTGCCTTGTCAATTGAGGTTACTTTCTTTTTTCTCGATTCTGCTGCTTTAAAAGCAATGTGTGCAATTCGTTCAATTTCTTCTCTTGAATACACCATTGTATCAAATGCACGTTCTGTTTTGCCTGAGCCCTCTCTGCCTTTGGGCTCTCCAAAGTATATCCCTCCTGTTAATTCTCTTACAACAAGAATATCAAATCCTTTTTCCGCAATATCAGAACGCAAACAGGAGGCAAATGCAAGGCACGGGTATAATTTTGCAGGGCGCAGATTTGCATACAGATTAAATGTTTTTCTCAGACCAAGCAGGGAATTTACTTCAACTCCCCTCCATTTTTCAAGGTTCTGCTCCTTTACAGGCCCGCCTACCGAGCCGAAAAGTATGGCATCGGATTCTCTGCATATATTAATTGTTTCTTCAGGCAGATGGCACTTGTATTTATCCCATGCAGCCCCTCCTGCAAGTGCATAATTATACTCGAATTCTGTTCCGTATTTTCCCGAAATAACTTTAAGAACCTTTATTGCCTGATCCATAACCTCAGGGCCGATCCCGTCTCCGGGCAGCACTGCAATTTTCTTCATGTTAACCTCATTTTTTAAAACTTAAATCATCTCCATTTTTCTTGCATATTTAAACAGTCCGCCTGCATCAACAATTTCTCTGCTTTTTCCCATATCAAATAATTCAAACTCTTCGCTAGTATTGATGTTTTGTATAACTGACCTGTCAACGTCAATTACAGCAAAGTCTCCTGTTTTGAACTCTTTTGTCAGATCTTGTTTTGATTCAACAGGAACAAGAAAACCCCCGTCAATACAATTACGATAAAAAATCCTTGCAAAGTTCGTAGCTACGATAAATTTAACTCCGGAAATCCGGAGTGCAGCAGGTGCATGTTCTCTTGATGATCCGCAGCCAAAATTTTCACCTGCAATTATTACCGAATATTCACTTTTATATGCTCCTTCTTCTACAAATGGTTTATCCCCATACTCTTTTTCCGGAAGGCCTGAGAGAGCATTTCTCCCGTACTCTTTTTTCTCCTCAGAATCTTCCAGATCATACACAAGAAATTTTGCAGGAATTATCTGGTCTGTGTCAATATTATCTCCCAGAATAAAAACTCTTCCTTTATAAATATTGCCCATTTTTACCTCTTCTGTTGATTTTTCTGTTGTGGTTTTATAAAAACTCAACAGGATCTGTAATTTTTCCTTTTATTGCACTTGCTGCAACAGTGTATGGCGATGCCAAAAAAATCTTCGCATCTTTATGCCCCATTCTACCCGGGAAATTTCTGTTTGTTGTTGAAATAACAGTCAAAGGCTCATTTACTCTCCCGAATGTATCTTCAGGCCCTCCGAGACACGCTGCGCAAGAGGGCTGACCTGTTTTTACTCCTGCATCAATCAGAATATCCCAAACTGTTTTGTTCTGTATCCTGATATTTTTAATGTTCTGCTCCACAATTGTTGTTGCAGGCACAGCAAAAGTCTCGGATTTTACTTGTCTGTTGATTAAAATCTCTGCAGCCATTACAAAATCTTCGGTTTTTCCTCCTGTGCAGGAACCGATATAAGCTCTGTCAATAAGTACATCGCTATTATCTGCTGCAGGTCTTCCGTTTCCCGGAGAATGGGGCATTGCAATCATTGAACTGAATTCTTCTCCTGTGTATTCAATAACATCGCAGAAAACAGCGTCATTATCGCTTTTCTCATGAAAATCAACACTTATACCTTTTTCGTCAAAATACTTGTTCAGCTTATTATCAACAACGCAGATTCCGTTTTTTGCGCCTGCCTCAATAACCATATTGCAAAGAGTCATGCGCTCTTCAATACTGAAATTTTCTATTACGGTACCTTCAAATTCAATTGCCTTGTATGTGGCGCCGTTTACTCCGAGATCCGAGATAATTTTTAAGATTACATCTTTTGCAGTAACTCCGTGTTTAAGTCTGCCTGTAATACTTACCTTGATTGTTTCGGGAACTTTAAGCCATAGTTTCCCTGTACCCATTACAAATGCTGCATCGCTGTTGCCTACACCTGTTGCAAAGGTACAAAATGCTCCGGCAGTGCATGTATGGCTGTCTGTTCCGATCAATATCTGTCCCGGACGTGCAATTCTGTCTTCGCCTATAGTTACATGGCAGACACCTCTGTAAAATTCAGTGCCAGGATCATAAAAATGTTTTATCCCCTGGTTCCTTGTAAAATCCCGCAAAATTTCTATGTTTCTTTTTGCATGTTCGTCCTTTGTAAAAATATAGTGATCCGGAATTACATATATTTTATCCGGATCCCATACTTTGGCATTCTCACCAAATTCTCTTTTAAAAATTGCGCTGGTTGGAGGTCCGCACACGTCATGAGTCATAAGCACATCCACATCAACCCATACAACTTCTCCTGCAGAGACCTTTTTGACGCCTGCATGATTTGCAATAATTTTTTCAGTAATTGTCATTCCCATTTTAAAAATGACTCCCTTCAGTTTCTTTCCTGATTTGAACAAAAGCATAAGAGTAAAACTTTTCTACAATATTTTTCAGATCTCTCTCCGAGACCTCACCGTTTTCATCTGCAATATTAATTACAATGTTATAAAGATCGTTCAATTCTTCCATTGTAAGATCAACACCGAATTTCTTACATTGAGCGTGAAGCGCATGTCTTCCCGAATGTTTGCCGATTACAAGTCGTCTGTTGTCAACTCCCACAGACTGAGGTGTCATGATCTCGTATGTCAACGGATTTTTCAGAACTCCGTCCTGATGGATCCCCGCTTCGTGGGCAAAAGCATTATCTCCTACAATTGCTTTGTTTGGCGGAACAGGCACATTGGTAATTCTCGATACAAGCTGGCTTGTGGGATACAACATCTCAGTTCTTATTCCGGTATCTCTGTTGAAAAATTGTTTCCTTGTGCAGATTGCCATAACAACCTCCTCAAGAGATGCATTGCCTGCTCTTTCTCCTATTCCGTTGATTGTGCACTCAACCTGCTCCGCTCCGTTCTCAATTGCAGCAAGAGCATTGGCTGCTGCAAGTCCCAGATCATTATGAGTGTGTGCGCTGAAAATAACATCTTTATTCCTAACCTGAGACATTACGTCTCTGAACATATTTCCGTACTCTTCGGGCATTGCATAACCTACTGTATCAGGCAGATTTATCACTGTAGCGCCGCAATCCGCTGCAATTTTTACTGCTTCTGCAAGAAAATTCCTGTCACTCCTGCTTGC
>QNDG01000327.1 GCA_003645915.1 Candidatus Zhuqueibacterota bacterium
CTCATGGTTTGTCAATACACCTGCTTTGTTTAAAGCGCATGCATAAGCTATAGATGCTTCAATCTCCTCATTATAAAGATATTTATCTATCTCTATTGAACTGTTTATTTTTTCAAATACCGGAACACTCTGACGGCTTTTAAATCTGTGCTCCCAAACTCTCATATTTTCTTCTCCAGAAAATCTGATACTAATTTACCCTGTTTTGTCATAATTGCATTATGCGCTTTAAGACGGATTGCATTGATGTTAATAAATCCCCGTGAGTCCTGTTGATTAAAACCACCTTCAATATCCATACTGGAGAGGTCCTTATCGTATAATGAACATGGAGATTCTCTGCCAATTATAATGATGTTTCCTTTGTATAAAGATAATTTTACTACTCCGTCAATAGCTTCCTGACTCTTGTTAATTGCAGCCATAAGAAAATTCATCTCAGGTGAGAACCAGAAGCCATTATACACAATTTCTGCAAATTTTGGAGTTAACATGTCACGCAATCGCATTACTTCTCTATCCATTGCTATCCCTTCAATATCCATATGTGCCAATAGAAGAATAGACATGCCGGGAGATTCATATACACCGCGGCTTTTAATACCTACAAAACGATTCTCTACAATATCGACTCGCCCGACTCCGTTTTCTGAACCCACCTTATTCAAATAGGAGAAAATATCGTAAGGTGTTTCTTTGGTAATTTTGCTGCTATGATCAATAACTTTTACCGGAATTCCATCCTTAAAATGTATGTCAATGAGAGTCTCTTTATCAGGTGCATCCATTGGACTCTTTGTCATAGAAAATACGTTTTCCATGGGTCTTACTGCAGGATCTTCCAGAATTCCCGACTCATGACTGATATGAATTAGATTAGCATCTTCGCTGAAGGGCTTTTCCCTGCCTGCTTTTACTTCTATGCCGTGTTGTTCTGCGTATCTGATCATATCGGGTCTGCCTTTAAATTGTTTAAGAAACTCTTCATCCTTCCAGGGAGAAATAACTTTAATAGTTGGATCCAGCGCATAGTAACTCAACTCAAAACGAACCTGATCATTTCCCTTGCCCGTTGCTCCGTGAGCAACGTATTCTGCATTCAACATTTTAGCGATTTCTATCTGGCGTTTTGCAATTAGAGGCCTGGCCAAAGAAGTGCCGAGAAGATATCTGCCTTCATAAACACTGTTAGCTTTAATAGCCGGGAACACATAGTTGGATACCAGTTCTTCTTTAAGGTCTTCTACAAATGCGTCAACTGCACCGGTTTTTAGGGCCTTATCATATATATGACCGAGATCTTCATTTTGGCCCACATCAGCAATGAATGCAATGACTTTGTATTTCTTTTCTACCAACCATTTAAGAATTACAGATGTATCAAGCCCTCCGGAATAAGCTAAAATAACTTTTTTCATAACATCTCCTTGATATATTAAGGTAGAATTTAATTTTATTAGTATGTTGTGTGTAAGTTCGACTGTATAAAAATACAGATAAACAGTGTAAATATACATCAATAGGCAGTAAATGTCAAGAAATAATGAATAAAAATACAATAAGGGCAGTTTCTTATTTTCTTTTTAATTTATTGGTTTTAACTAAATTTCCTGACTTGTTGTAAGGAATCAGGAAAATATTATTGCTGTACCTGAATTTAAGGCGGATAAAGTTGATTTTGTAAAGGTTGAGGATTAGTTAATTCAGACCTCAGAGGTTTTAAAAACCTCTGAGGTCTATAAATATCCCAGGTCTATAAATTAAACATTTTTATACGCAGTTAAAAGCCGCACGTATTTTTTTATCCAGAATTTCTCTTTAAAATCAGTAAAACCGTTTTCAGACAAAATTTCTTTCCAGTCACGTTCAACAAATTCAAAAGCATACTTACATTCAATGGTTGTAAAAATCTTTTTATGCAATTTCGGTATTTCATCCAGTTTAAATTCACTGAAATCAAGAAGACAGAAACGCCCCCCTGGTTTCAGATTGTCAAAAATATTTTTTACTACTTTAAGCCTTGCTTCGTGGGGAAGACCGTGCAGAACAAAGCTCATAAAAACCGCATCAAATTTTCTGTCAAGATTCAGAGGAACATCAATTCGTGACTGTTTAAATTCAATATTATTATATTTCTTAAATTTTTTAATAAACTGAGCCTGCATTTCCTCAGAAATATCAATACCAAGAATATAACCTTCATCTTTACAGTACTTGTGCATTATGCGGCTGTTTCTTCCTGTTCCGCATCCAAGATCAAGGATGTTTTCTCCGGGCTTGATTTCCATTGCCTTTATTGCAGATTTAATAAATCTGCTGTATGAGCCGAGAAACATTACATCCATAATTCTGTCGTAATGCCGGGCAGTAAAGCCCTGTATCTCTACATGAGAATCAGGATAGATTTTTTCCATTGTACCTCTTTTCTATAATTCAAGAGTAGTTGTAAATCCGTCAGAGATTGCTTCCTGAGCTTTTCCTACTTCTTTTGCGTCCCCGATAATATACACAGGAATTTTGTCTTTCAGCTCTTCTTCAAGAGGGTGAAAGCTTTTCATTCCTGTTGCAATAACGATTTTGTCAATACCTTCAAGAACAGAGTCTTTTTCTCCTTTAATATAAACATTCTTTCCGTTAATTTCCTCAACTTTTGTTCCTGTATAGATTTTTACGTTTTTGGATTTTAACTTTTTCAGAGTAAGAGCTCTTTCCAGCATTTCCATTCCTCTGGCAATTTCGTCAAGCATCTCAACAATAGTAACATCATTGTTGTTATCAACAAGTTTGCTTGCTATCTCAATGCCGATTAATCCTCCTCCCACAACAACCACTTTTTCCCCTTTTGGCATATTCTGGTCATAAAGAATTTCGGCCCACACATAATCGGACAGTCCTTTTATCGGAGGAGATACGGGCTCTGCTCCTGTGGCAAGTATTACTCCGCTATAGTCATGGTTTAACAGATCATCTTTTGATGCTTCTTTGTTAATAACATCAATTCCTATGCGTTTAAGTTCAGCAATGTAAAAATCAATAATTTCTTTCAGGCTCTCTTTTGCAGGGGGAAGCCATGCAAGATTGAACTGGCCGCCAAGCTTCTCTTTTTCAAAAATTACAACATTGTGGCCGCGTTTTTTAAGTGTAATTGCAGCTTCCATACCTGCAAGTCCGCCTCCTACAACACAGTACTTTTTCTTATCTTTTACAGGCATAATTTCTTTGTATTCTCTGCCTGCAAGCGGATTAACAACACACCCCAGCCCCTTGCCTGACTTTACTCCTCCGAGACAGCCTTCGGAACATGCAAGGCAGGGTCTGATGTTTTCATCAATTTTACCGAGATATTTTGAAACGAAATCAGGATCTGCAACAAGAGCGCGGCCAAGAGCCACATAATCTGCTTTGTATTCGTTAATCAGTTTATCTGCATCCTGCTTTGAATTCACTCTTCCTACAAAGATAACCGGAATGTTTACTTCTTTTTTAATGGCTGCTGCAAGGTCCCATGTTTTTCCCTTGGGAATAAACATGTGCTGGAAAAACCAC
>QNDG01000328.1 GCA_003645915.1 Candidatus Zhuqueibacterota bacterium
AAGTTTCTGCATCATGCCTCCGGAAAGATCTCTGGCTCTTCTGTTTTTAAACCTGGCCATGCCTGTTTTTGAAAGAAGCCTGTTTTTCAGCTCCTCTCTTCTTTTATGCTCCACACCGTGTATGTCTGCAAAAAAATTTAAATTCTCCTCAACCGAAAGATCAGGATACAAAGAAAATTTCTCCGGCATGTATCCTGCAATTCTGACAATATCCCTGCAAAACCTGTCAACTTTTCTGCCCTTAAGATAGATACTTCCTTTATCAGGCAGAACAAGACCTGTAAGCATTTTAAAAATCGTTGATTTTCCTGATCCGTCAGGGCCGGACAGAATTGTTATGGAAGCTTTTTTAACTGAAAAAGAAACATTATTAACAGCTAAGATGCTTCCGTAAGATTTTGTTAAATTTTCTACTCTGAGAAATTCTTCATTTTCAATTGCAGTATCCATAATCCCTTTAATTATCCTCAGGTTTTCTGTCTCTGCCTGAAAAAACAACTGTCACAAGCTGTCCGATTTTTACACTCTTTGCACTATTCGGGTTTATTGCAACTTTAACCTGAAAAAGAAGATTCTTCCGCTCTTTTTCCGATATAATGTACTTTGGTGAAAATTCAGCTTTTTTACCAAAATAGGATACAACACCATTAACTTCCTGATCTACACCGTCAATAAATATTTTTGCAGTATCACCGAGTGCAAGAGAATTAACCTCTTCCTCCTCAAGAAATACTTCTGCATACAAACCGGTGCTGGCAAGAATATCCATAATCATATCTCTTGGAAAAACCTGTTCTCCCCTTCTGGAAAATATTTCAAGAATAGTTCCTTTTACCGGAGCTGTAATTATATGATCTCTTTTCAGCAATAAAAGATACTCTCTTTTTAAACGAATTCTGTTAAGTTCCAGATCACTGTTTTTAAGCTGAACCTGCAAATCAAACAAGGAAGTCTCTGCTTCCTTTTTCTTCAGGTCAGTAAGCTTGAGATTATCCTCCGAAACAGCATCGTGCTTTGAAAGACGTCTTAACTTGTTTACCTGATCCGAAAGATAGCTGAGTCTTTGATTTAAAAATTTCTGTTTCTCAACCAGTGCAGTACGTTTCAGGATTATGCTTTTCTCCTGAATACGGAGTTCCTGTATCTGGTTTTCGATTTTTTTATAATCAATATAAACCAGTGTGTCTGCCGGACTGACAATTCTGCCCTCTTCTGCATTCAGTCTGTCAATTATTCCGCTTGTGCCGGATTTAACATGAATAATATTTCCGTCAATTACGCCTGCGGCAATAATTTTACGGCTGTTTTTGTTTGAACAGCCCGCAGCAATAAAAACTGCTATACTCAAGACAAATAGTAATTTTTTCATGGTTGCTCTCCTGATAATCCGATTGAGGCATTAATTGCAACATTGCACAAATTTAATTCCGAACCCAGCTCTTTAACCATTGATTCGTACTTCTGTTGCTGCTCCAAAGCTCTTAAATATTCAATGTGTGCAATTTGTCCTTCCTTGTACAGTTTTAAAAGAAGTTTAACACGCTCTTCCGATTTTTTTACAATACTCTCAGCTCTTTTAATTTTTGCTTTAATTGATTTCTTCCGGTTGAATAACTGTTCTATTTTAACTTCCTGATCCCTGATAAATTTATCCCTTTTTCTTTCTGCTTTTTTCACCTGAATATCTGCGATGCTTTTATCTATTCCTGCTTTATTCCACTGGAATATATGCATATTTAATGATACTCCGGCAAAAAAATACCTGTTCCATTTATCATTGAAAAAATCTATGCCTGGTTTTGCATAGTGATATTCAAAAAACCCGGCTATATTCGGGTAGTACGATCCTGCTACCGCTCTTTTTGCCGCTTCTCTTGCAAGAACAATATAATCCAGACTTTTTACTACCGGATTATTTCTTAAAAAATACTCTTTTGCATCTTTAAACTCAATATCAGGTTCAACAGCAGATGTATCAATGCGGGATATCTCTATACCGCACAGGGATTTGAAAAGCACTTTTCTGTTATAAATCTCTTTTTGCAAATCATCAATTTTAAGCAGCATTTCATCAATTTTTGTCTCAGTTTCTAAGATGTCTGCTTTTGATATCATACCTTCGGAATAAAGCTCATTCAGCTGCTTTAAGTGAAGCTGAAGCTGGTTTATCAGCGCATTAACCGAAGTCTTTTTCTGCTGAAAAAGCCTGTAAGAATAAAAGGTCTGTTTAATCTCTGCAGATTTTGAAATAACAGCCATATCCCTTAATTTTTCGGAAGATGCATAAACATTTTCATTAAATCTGACTGCTGACAAAAGGGACCCCCCTGTATAAACAGGCTGAATAATTTTTACGGAAAAATCATAATTATTGTAAGCACCCATACTTTGAGCGCCTGCTGTAACAAAGGGAGAGGAACCCAGTATCTTTGCCATATCAAGTTCCGGCACAAGAGACTGGTATCTGTACAAACCGGAGACTGAAACTTTGAACAATCTGTTCCTTTTTGCCTTTTTAAGGCCAAGTTCTCCCGCATTGGTATTTAACTCATTAATACCTATTTCAGGAGACATTTTCAGGCCGTTTTCAACTGCCTGTTTTAAAGAGATACTCTGACCGAAGCCATAGCAAACCTGTAAAAAAATCAGTAAAAGTATTAATTTCTTCATTTTAAATTCCCAACTACTTTTTGCCGGAAAGCCGGTTTACTGTTCTTAAAAGATCATCCATTTCTCTGTCTGAAATATTCTGATCTGCTACAATGGTGAATACTTTTGATGCAAGCATTCTCATCTGTTCCTGAGAAATTTTATTTTTGGATAAGGCATCTGCAAAATTCTGCACACTTGCAGCAATCTCATCCTGTTTTCTGCCGAGATACTCCTTTGGCACTGATTCAACTGTTCTTGCAGCTATCTGCTGGACTCCTATTCTGCCTGCATGAACCAGTACTGTTTTCGGATGAGCCATAGCATATCTTATAAACAGAAACATTACAAATACTGTAAAAAGAACGCCTATAAAAAATCCTGCTACAACTGCCCCGAATCTTGATTTCTCTCTTCTTCTCTGCTCCATTTTTACTTTCCTCTTTTTTCTGTATCAATTATTTGAAAAACAATCAACTCTGCCACACTCCCTCAATATCCTCCCCGCACCATCTGCATTTTCCATCTTTAATATTAATATTCCCTGTTGAGAATCCGTACCTTGAAATAAGTTCCCTTCCGCACGAAGGGCAGAAAGTGTTCTCTCCTGTATCACCGGGAATATTCCCTGTATAGACAAATCTGAGCCCCGCTTCAAAACCAATCTCTCTGGCTTTTTTAAGTGTCTGTGCAGGAGTGGGAGGAATATCAGTCATTTTGTATGTGGGATAAAATCTGCTTATGTGCCAGGGGATTGATTTATCAACTGATACTATGAATTCTGCGATCTTTTTAAGTTCTTCAGCAGAATCATTCAATCCGGGGATAATAAGGGTAGTAAGTTCCACCCACACACCGAATTCTTTCATTCTTATGATTGTATCAAGGACAGGTC
>QNDG01000329.1 GCA_003645915.1 Candidatus Zhuqueibacterota bacterium
TTAATTATCTTATCTTTTTTAATGAGCCGGAAAAATCATTGGCAGGACAAACAGTATGATATTTTACTTGATAATTTTCTCGATTTTTTTTACCCAGCTTCTGTTCTCAAGTGGGTTTAGATTATTATTTATCAGAGTGTTAGCTTCCGCAGCTACAGTTCCCAGAGTTATAAAATCTTCCCTTTGCATGCCGTATCCTTTTGTGGGAAATACAGAGTTGTTAGTTAAAAGAGGATCAATATCTTTATTAATTATATTTTCTTCTACCATTTCGGAAAAAAGCCTGGTTCCATGTATAGGTGAAAAAGCAGCAAGACTGACTTTTATTCCCTGCTGCAGAATAAAAATCATGCTCCTTGCAACCTCTTCAGGTTTTTGCCGTGGCAGCCCCATCATTATGTAAGCTCCTATTTGCTTTCTGTCAAATCCTGCTTCCAGTAAACTTGATACTGCATTTGCAATATCGCTATCAACTACTTTTTTCATAATTTTCTGCCATTCAGGATTAATGGTTTCATAACTTAAACGTATAGTTTGAAACCCAGCTCTCTTCATGAGCATAGCAACAGATTTATCTATTTGTGAAGGTTGGAGACCATTCGGAGTGTGGAAGGCAATATTAAGATTTAAATTGTCGATCTTTTCAAGCATTGGAACAAAATATTTCTCTTTTTCAAGTAAAAGCGCATCATCATAAAATGCAATATGCTTTGTACCGAATTCTTTTGCCAGACGGATTATCTGATCCGCACTCTTTTCAGGATTCTGCCTTGTATAGTGCGGCTCAAGAATCCTGGATGCACAAAAAGGGCACGAATAGGGACACCCTCTTGATGTAATTACTGCTGCAGAGGGTAATTCTTTATACAGGTCATATGCCGGGAAAATTGTATCATCCACAGAATCATAAAAACCTGCAGGTCTTACTGTTTCTGTCAGCTCGTCTGCAATTTTCAGACCCTGTATTTCTCCCCTGCCTTTTATTACGTAGTCCGCTCCGCTGTATTCTTCTGCATGCTCAGTACACAGAGTCGCATAAATTCCTCCCAGTACTACAGGTGTGTTGGGAAACAAATCCTTAACAGTTTCTATCATCTCATAGACACCTGAATACCAGTATGTCATACCTGATGTAATAAAAATCACATCTGGTACGGAAATTTTCTTCAATTCTCTGATAACTATATGTTTTGGCAGGCCGTACCTTCCGAAACGTCTCGGTACATGCTGAAGGATTTGCGGTTTTTGAATGATCTCCTTGTAAAATTTTCCTGTCCCGTCAGGCTTACTCTTTCTTTGAGATAACGGTGCTGACTGATGAAATCTGTCCATGCAATCAAGCAGATATACTGAATATCCGTTCTGTTTTAATGCTGACCCTACATAAAGAAGGCCAAGGGGTTTTAGCCAGAAATCATAAGCAACAAAATCAGTAATCCACGGATTAATAAGAAGGACATTCTTTTGCACTGCAGACATTTACAATTCATCACTCTTTATTTTTGGAATTTCCCCGGCTTGCTTCAGTAACAGAATATTTCTCTTTTATGTTCAAAGGAATAGGCACGGGCTTTTTTATCCGTATATCTATAAGCACAAACCTTGCTCCGCCGCGCACTGCAACAACGCCGCTCTTTTTTGATTCAATAATAAAGCCTATATCAACATGTACTTTGCCTATTTTCATAACCCACGTTTTTACTACTGCAGTATCATTAAGCAAAAGCGGTGTTTTGTACTCCAGTTCATATTTTCTTGCAACCATTGTAAAACCCATTTTCAATATATCTTCCATAGACATTTTGTAACAGCGATCCATCTGGTCAAATCTGGCAGCAAGAAAATAATCCAGATAAATTGAGTGATGCACATGACCGTTTAAATCTATGTCTCTGGGCTGTACAGGTATTTCCGTAATAAATACAGCCGGTTTGTTATCTGCAGTGGTCTTTTCTGTCATAACTTTTCTCTAATTATTATTACTGTATAAAATGTATTGAGTATGGATATTTATACTCTGTTCCCTCGTTTGTCTTTATTGTTGCCTGAATAACAAAAACCAGATCTGCAATCAATACAACCGGAAGAAAAATAAATCCAATAACAAGCATACAAAGAATTCCGGTAATAATCAGAACCATTGTAAAAGTTATCTGAAAATTAATTGATTCTTTTCCGTTAGCATCTATCAGCTCAGATTCATCCTTTTTTAAGAGCCAGATAATCAGCGGGATTATAATATTCCCGAACGGAATACCTACAAAAATACTTAATGCTGATAAATGGCAAAGCATTGCCCATGAGCGGCTTTTGTCCGTATTGTTTTGAACCATAACTCCTCCCTGTTTTTTAAAATTTATCCGGATTTTCCGATTCTATTCTATCAAGAGCTTCCTGAAGTTGTTTTTTCATATCCTGATTATCAGTGCTTTCAATCAGACTTTTAAGATATATTTTTGCCTGTTCTACGCGTCCGAGATTTTTAGATAATCCTGCATAAAGCGTTTTTACATAATCCGGACAATCTTTTTGTGTAATTGCCTGCTGAAGAAGTTTGTAGGTAGTTAATTTGTCTCCTCTGTACATCCAGTAGAGCCACCCGAGATAAAAGGGGAATTCCCATCTGTCCGGATTCTCCTTCATTCCCTTTCTCAGGAGCTTTTCTGCCTTATCCGATTCACCTGTGTCCAGAAGTACATACACTCCTCCGAAAATGTAAGGGAAAATGAAATGGGGATCAACATCTGCAACACGATACAGTAAAGGATATATATAACTTACAAGACCTTTGCTGGATTGTTTGTACAGAATATGTTTAAGATTGTCTCTTATACTGTCATCCACACTGTTCTGTGCATCTCTTCTAACTGACTGAAGTTCTTTTTGCAGTGTCCCTTTATTTTGAGCATATACAAAATAAGGATTATCCTCATCAATAACTCTCCGCCCGTAATAAAGTACGCTCTTTATCCATAAAACATCCGCAAGAACGCTTCTGTATCCCATACTCAATGCCCGTAAGGTGTTGCCCTTTGGAAGAAACACAGGACTTGTATCAACAAAGTGGATCTCTCTGTACTTATCCATAGACACATGCAAAGTATGTACTACACCTGTTAAACCAGCGATTAATACAAAAAAAACTGCTTTTTTCAGATACTTCATAATTATCCCCCCTTATTTCAAATCTCTCTTCTGAAAAATAAGGGCAGTAAAGAAATGAATAAGTAATATATAAAATACCCCGTAACAGAATGCCATTACAAAAGTTACATGCCCTGACTGGATATGCTCAACAGCGCTCATCTTAAAATTGAGTTTTTCAAGGTCAGGAACTATGTAATAAACAAGCTTGTAAAGCCAGTGAAAACCTTTATCAGGGTATATCTCCACATAATCTCTGAGAAAAGAAGAAAGGTGCCCTACGATAAAAATAATTATTGTAAAAAGAGCTGATAATGTGGGAGATGTAAACGATGAAAAAAACAGGGCAAAAGAGATTACAAGCAAGACCTCAATATAAATTAAAA
>QNDG01000330.1 GCA_003645915.1 Candidatus Zhuqueibacterota bacterium
AAGTGCGGGAACAATAAGCATGGGAATCGCCACAGGGCATAAAGGAGTTTCATTTGCCGCAATAATATCCCTTGTCAGAGCCATACTGCCTCTTGTTTCAATTAGATGCATAATAAATGTAAACACAAAAGAGAATGCATAAATTGAGAAAAACAGCGCTCTGTACTTATAAATCTTCCCGGTTTTTAAAATCATAAATGTGACAAACACAAGAAACATAGTCCAAGCAGAACTTGCCGCAAACCATGGAGGATTCGGGATGTTGCGGGAAACAATAAAAGTTGACAGAAAGAGCAGCATTACAAATGAGAGTAAAAGGCTCGTAAAATAAGACAGTTTCATGCAGCGCCTCCGTTAAAGACAAATTTCTTGATAAAAAGGGATAGTATGACAATGATAATCGGAATAATGATATAAAGATAATCCGGTATCAGGGCAATGCTTACAACAAGATTTATTCCGAATACTGATATCCAGAACAGATTTTCTTTTATTACTCTTTTGTTTAAAATATCGATGACTAAGGAAACCGAATGACACAGAAAAAAGACAGAATATACTATGATTCCTGTAAAAGGATAGAATGATACGTTTTTTAAAACCCCTGCAGAAAATCCTGAAATCACAAATATTGTAAATGCTGCAATATCAGGTATCCTGATTTCTTTTGTAACCCATACACCTGCTGCCAATATAATTAATCCTGCAGATGCGCCTGCAACAAAATGTCCGGTAAAAATCAGAATTATTCCTGATATCCATGAAACGGATTTAATTATTCTGCCCGTTCTTTTTTGCATTCATTACTCCTGTATGTTTTTGGTGACACACAATCACGCTCCGGAGCAATAAATATATTTTCTGAGATTTATAAAAGCTTTGTGGGATGAAATGAATAATTTTGTGACGAATGGTTAAGAAAGCATGGCTTTAAGCTTGCTTGCATTACTTCTTGACACCGGGACAGGAATTTCACAGCCGGTTAATTTAAGTTTAATCCCCTGTGAATTACCAGTAACATTTTCTATTCTGGAAGTATTGACAATAAATGATCTGTGACACCTTACAAGGTAATTGTAGTTTCCCAATGCTTTTTCTGCATTCTTCAGAGTGCACCGCAAAATTTTCTTATTCTGAGCTCCCCTGCTGCCGGTTACAATCTCAATATAATTTTCCACAGCTTTAATATAGAGAAGATCCGCAGGATGCAGCTCTATTTTTTCCTTTACAACTTCAGAGCAAAGTTCTACAACAGATTCGTCTTCCGGCAGTATCTGGTCTGCTGTTTCGGATTTTGAGCTCAGACTGCTGTTTAAAACGCCTGCCAGCTCAAGGTTCTTTTTAAGAAATCTGTTCTGCTCTGTAATAATAATAAATGTAACCGGTATAATTCCAATTGTCAGTGTGAAAAGCTCAAATACAATAATTGTATAAATGTTTAACTGTGAATATCCGAGAAAATAACCGTAAACCGCATTAAAAAAACCGATGACCATAAATATTGATAAAATATGAATAATTTCGCTTTTCACCTTCCAACTGCTCTCTCTGAAAACAGACGGGGCAATTTTAGGAATGCAAACCAGCATTATTATAAGTACAATAAATGTAATTAAACCGTACCCTGCATAAATAATCTGTCCGTATTCTCTTGTTAAATAGTCTACTTCAAAAGGGTGAAACACAGCAAGAAAAAGTGTTATGAAAACTGCAAATAATAGTGATGTAATAAAAGACCGCTTTACCGAATAATCATAAGGATACGGTTTATTCAGTTTTTTTATCAATCTTCCCGGATTCATACTTTATAATAATATTTTTTTTCAATAAATTCTACTGTTTTATTGCTCATTTTCACTTTTTCTGCCCTCAAGATTTGATATTGGTCTGATCTGTATGCCATATACATTATTATTGATATACCTTTATACCTCTATTACCCCCAAACAAATAAAAACCACTAATAATGTGAAAACCCCTTGACATTTCAATTCTCGTTATTTATATTTCGTCATTCATCGAAATGACAGGAGGAGTACTTTTGGAAAATCTTACAAAAACTTTTAAAGCTTTAAGCGATCCAAACAGAATCCGAATCCTGAAACTTCTTGAGGTTCAACCCCTGTGTGTATGTGAAATTACATGGATTCTGGGGTTGGCTGCATCAACAGTATCAAAACACCTCTCCATTCTTAAAGAAGCCGGTTTTATCTTTGATCACAAGGACAATAAATGGGTCAATTACTATCTTAATGATACAAACCGTAGTAAATATGTCAGTGAAATTATGCCTCTTATAAAAAAGTGGCTTTCAGATGACAAAATTATTGAGAAGGACAGAAATAGAATGGAATTTGCAGACCGAACTAAGATATGTATACCATAATTTTTTTATTTTTATCATTTCGCTAATTATCGAAACGATAGGGGTTTTATATGATCTGGAAAGATGAAAGAAAAAATCTGTTTTTAATGGTTCTTATATTTCTTGCAGCCTACTACCTTCCTGTAGAAAATAAACGCTTTTTACATTCAATTTTTGAAGCGCTCGCTCTCCTAAAATGGTATGCTCAGAAACATGTACTTCTCTGCCTTGTTCCTGCATTTTTTATTGCAGGAGTTATATCTGTGTTTTTCAGTCAGGCCGCTGTAATTAAATACCTCGGTACCAAGGCAAAAAAATGGGTTGCTTACAGTGTGGCTTCTGTGTCAGGAATAATTCTCGCTGTGTGCTCGTGCACTGTTCTTCCCCTGTTTTCCGGAATTTACAAACGCGGCGCAGGGCTGGGCCCTGCAATTGCTTTCCTATATTCAGGGCCTGCAATCAATATTCTGGCAATTATTCTGACTGCAAGGATACTCGGAGCAGAGCTTGGAATTGCCAGAGTAATCGGTGCGGTTCTGTTCAGTGTTATTATCGGCCTAATCATGCATCTTATTTTTCGAAAGGAAGAGCAGGAAAAAGCCGATAAGCAGCTTGCAATGCCGGAGCCTGAAGAAAGCCGGCCATTCTATCAGACTGCAGCTCATTTTTTAATCCTTGTCGGAATTCTGATTTTTGCTAACTGGGGAAAGCCCGACACCGATGCAGGATTATGGTATTCAATTTATCATTCAAAATGGATCATAACCGGAATATTCGGAATTCTTTTCAGCGTTTCTTTGATTTATGTTCTTAAGCTCAGGTGGCAGAAAGTTGTTCTTGCTTCTCTGCTTGTTATTCTGTCTGCTTTGATTTTTACGAATCCGCTCATTCCGTTTTCATTTGCTGTAGTTGCTTTAAGTATACTCATAAGCCAGGAAGCAGGTGAACCTCAGGAATGGATGAGCGCCACGTGGGATTTTGCAAAGCAGATCCTTCCTCTGCTTGCAATGGGAGTTCTTGTCGCAGGATTTTTTCTCGGCTCTCCTGAAGGCGGACAGGGCATAATCCCGTCATCATGGATTTCATCCCTTGTGGGAGGCAACTCTCTTTTCTCCAACTTCTTTGCCTCAATTGTTGGAGCATTTATGTACTTTGCAACTT
>QNDG01000331.1 GCA_003645915.1 Candidatus Zhuqueibacterota bacterium
CACAGCAATTTCAATAAGAGGTTACAGAGTAGGGGGTACAGGAGCAAGATTAACAGCAAGAAAAAATGGGAGTGACCTGCATCTTACTAATCCAATTGATATGACAAGTGCGGATACTTGGCAATATGGTCAGGGATCAATTAATAACGGGAGTTATAGCGCTGGTGATAAATTGGAGTTAATGATTGTAGATACAACAGGTAATCCTACTCAGTTGGCAATACAAGTAGATTTTAATATAGTATAGGAGTATATATACATAATGTTGGATAAACAATTAGATATAAAAAAAGGTTATTGTAAATGTATAAATGGAAAAATATGCTGCTATTGCAAGAAACCTTTAAAGGGTAAAGAATTAAATTTCAGGAAAGATCCTTATCCAATTAAAAATAAGGATAGTAGATATCATAGATTGTGTGATCCTTGTGAGGATATATAAATGGCTGATACATGGATAGATACGGATGCTGCGGAACTTGGGGAATATGAAAGTACATCAAGTTATGAGACATACTGTTTCTGCGGAAAGTTTGTGGCCTCATCATCTTATACATGTAATCGATTAGGTATATACAGTCATGCAGATCCGGGAAATGACCCTTATGTGAAACTTGCAATTTATGCTGATTCAGGTGGAGCCCCTACAGGCAGTCCACTTGTAGAAAGCGCCCCTTTTCAAATTACCGGTGGAAACCAATGGTTTGATACTGATATTTCTGACACATCAATTATCAGTGGTACTACTTATCATGTAGCGCACATAACATCTACTGCGCCATCTACACAATGGAGATATAGAAATCCTAATCCGGCTAATGGCGGTTCCCATTACAAGACCGGGGTAACTTATCCCACTTTTCCAACTTCGCCCAATTCGGGTCCAAGTACGAGACGTTATGGCGCTTATAGAATGGGGCATGTAGATACTTCAACATATAAAATAGAAGGAGTTACAAAAAATAAAGATGGTAATATTCTTTCTGAATGTGATTGTTTTCTTTTTAAACTTAATACTGATGAAGATAACGCAACATATATCAATTATGATAAAAGTGATGCTAATGGAAATTATAGTTTTACCGGGTTGGATGATAATGATACAAAATATTTCGTGATCGCATGGAAAGATAATACTCCTCATGTTTTTGATTGTACTGATCATGTATTAACTGGAATAGAAGAATAATAACAAAAATAGGAGATTTTATGAAAATTGGACATATAGATAGAAGTTTTTTCTTTGCAGTAGAAACAGGTGTTAATGACCATAGTTATGAAATTTGTGTAGATAAAAACGGTAAGAGATTTTATGTTGAAGCTGAGCATGTTAGAAATCAGTCATCTAAAGTCAGAGAGAAATGGAATGAATTAAAACAAAGGACAGAAGAAGTTAAAAAATTATACCCTGATCGTTCCATTTATCTTATGAGACAGTCTATAGTAGTATCAGAGAGGGTTTAAAAAATGGCTAGATATTCCGGTGTAAGGTCTTCTAGTTATGGTGCAATTCCATGGCCTACTAATGTACAATGGAAAAATGCGGCTACAAATCAAATAAAAAATTTTCCTGATACTTCTTCTGTTTTTATATGGATTGTAGGGGTTTTAGATGAAAATAACGGCAAATGTAATATGGAATTTCCAGCGCCTCCGGGTGATTGGACTAATGTTAATTTTGCCGATACAGATAAACATGAATCCATTCTAAGTTATTTTGATTCTAATAATATAAAAGTATATCTTCAATTTGAAAACGGTATAGCAGATGTAGAAGATTGTATAAATATAGTTTTAACAAAATATGGAAATCATTCCTGTGTTATAGGAGCAGGGATGGATTGGGAATGGTATGGCTCAACAAGTGTTGATGATCCTAATGAAACTACTCAAGTTACTGACCAGCAAGCTGAAGATTGGGAGGATTTAGTTAAAACCTATGATACTGATTATAAACTTTTTATAAAACATTATATGAGCAGTTTAATGCCTCCGTCTTATAGGGGTAATTTAGTTTTTATTAATGATAGTCAGGGATTTGCAAATCTTAATGCAATGATAAGTGAATTTGCTACTTGGGCAGATACATTTTCAAATAATGAAGTAGGTTTTCAATTCGGCTATGATATGGACATTGATACCCTCAATGATTATGATTGGTGGAAATTATTAGATAATCCTCCTAAACAAATAGGTGATAGAGTTTTTAATGAGGTGCAGAATAGCGGTCAGGATTGCGGTGTTTATTGGGTTGATTTTACTTTATGGTATTCTGAGATTGATTTATTAAAAAGTGAAATTTGGTATGATAATTTTAGTACTGATAAAAATTGGACCTTGGATAGCGGGGCTGTTTGGGAAAGAGGCACTCCTGTACAAGATCCTCCAGGATCCGCTTATGATGGTTCAAATGTTATAGCAACAGATTTAAATGCGAATTATCCCAATAATATTTCTCCAATGTCGTATGCAACTTCTCCGATTATTGATTGCAGTGGGTATAATAATGTAGCTATAAGTTTCTGGCGACATGCCTATTTTGAAAATACCTCTGATTATGACAGGGCTACGGTTGAGGTTTATGATGGCAATACCTGGCATGTTGTTTTTGATTCGGATGATATTCCTGATAATATTGAAGATTCAGAGTGGACTTTACAAAGTCCAAATATTTCAACT
Source organism: Candidatus Zhuqueibacterota bacterium (assembly GCA_003645915.1). GTDB lineage: Bacteria > Zhuqueibacterota > QNDG01 > QNDG01 > QNDG01 > QNDG01. The sequence continues at coordinate 2,680 of QNDG01000331.1, forward strand.
TATGGAGACAATAATGACAGTTTCAGGATTAGATTTGGGTTAGAATCGAATACAGACACTTCTTATCGTGGGTGGTTTATTGACGCTGTAAGGGTTATCGGTGATGTTGCAACTAATTATAAGATAGAAGGTAAAACGTATGATAAAAACGGGTCGATTATTGCTTCTGTTAAGTGTTTATTATTAAAAGATAATCAGAATAATACTTGTACTGTTATAGATTATACAACAAGTGACGCTAATGGAGATTATAGTTTTACCGGATTAAGCGATAATGATGCTCAATATTTGATATATGCATGGAAAGATGACACACCCCATGTTTTTGATGTTACGAATCATAATTTATTACCTAAAGAAACTCCCGATACAAGTTTTGACCTTTATTTGAGATCTGATATAGATAAAGGGGAGACATCACCAGATAAAGATTTGAGATTACGATCTGATGCGGATAAAATAGTTGGATCTCATACTGTTATTTTTCATTGTGGTTGTAATGGCCATTTATCTGGAGCGGATGCTACACAATCTGTAAGTCATGGAGGCGATAGTACTGCTATTATGGCCTGTGCCGATGGAACTTGTATATTTAATGGTTGGACAGGGGATTATACCGGTCTTGATAATCCATTACAACTTAATAATGTTACTACTGACATGGATGTTACAGCTAATTTTGGAATATTTGGTATAGAAAATCCTAATTATATGTATAGAATAAACAATAAACAATGTGTATTCTGTGGAAATGCCGTACCAGATTATACATCTACATATTGTGATTGCAGTACACAACCATACTCTTTATTATCCGGTGTTCGGGAAGGGGCTTACGGATTA
>QNDG01000332.1 GCA_003645915.1 Candidatus Zhuqueibacterota bacterium
AGAAGCGTCTAAGTTAGAGCCTGAAGACCTTTTTGTAAAGACTATTTTTGTTGACGAAGGTCCTATGATGAAGAGGTTCAGGCCGAGAGCTATGGGTAGGGCAACCATGATTAGAAAACGATTTTCACATATTACAATTGTGGTTTCAGACGCACCTGCAAAAGAATAATGGAGGATATGTTTTTTGGGACAGAAGGTACATCCAATCGGATTGAGACTCGGTATTAACAAATCCTGGAAATCTCTTTGGTTTGACGAGAAAAATTTTGCAAAGAAACTCCAGGAAGACCTTATGCTGCGTAAATATATTCAAAAACGTATGCCAAATGCCGGGATTTCAAATGTTGAAATTAAAAGGACGCCAAAAAGAATTACATTAACAATCCATACTTCACGTCCGGGTATTGTTATTGGGAAAAAAGGAGCTGAGGTTGATAAATTGAAAGAGGAGCTCCAGAGAATTACTTCCCAGAATGTTCAGGTTAATATTCATGAAATAAAAAGACCTGAACTGGATGCATATCTTGTTGCTGAGAATGTTGTGCGTCAGCTTGAGTCAAAGATTTCTTTCCGCAGGGCAATGAAACGCGCAATAACATCAACAATGAGAATGGGAGCCGAAGGCGTAAGAATAAGATGTTCGGGCAGACTTGGCGGTGCAGAAATGGCCAGAGTTGAACAGTACAGAGAAGGAAGAATTCCTCTTCATACTTTGCGTGCTGATATTGATTATGCCCAGATCGAAGCAAATACAACTTACGGAATAATCGGTGTAAAAGTGTGGATTTGTAAAGGTGAGATAGTTTAAAATCATCATTTATAAATATATTAATGATGATTGAATGAGATTGATGAGGAGTAACTAGTTATGTTAATGCCGTCAAAGGTAAAATGGAGAAAGCCACAACGCGGCCGGATGAGAGGAAAGGCTTACAGAGGGTCAAAAATCTCTTTTGGTACCTACGGCCTTAAAGCACAGCAACCCGGTTGGATTAACAGCCGGCAGATTGAGGCTGCACGTGTTGCTATGACAAGGCATATTAAAAGAGGCGGGAAATTGTGGATAAGAATATTTCCCGATAAAGCTGTAACTACAACGCCGGCTGAAACGCGTATGGGTAAAGGAAAAGGATCACCCGAGTACTGGGTAGCAGTAATAAAACCGGGCAGGATTTTGTTTGAACTGGAAGGCGTTCCTTTTCATACGGCAAAAGAGGCGTTAAGGTTAGCTTCATATAAATTGCCTATAAAAACAAAGTTCGTATCAACTATAAAAGAGGGGAATGAGTCGTGATAAAAATGGACGAAATCCGGCAGATGCCTCTTGATGAAATAAAAATTCGGCTTGAGGATACAGAAGAAGAACTTTTAAATCTTCAATACCAGTTGGCTTTGCATCAATTGGACAATCCTCTTAAAGTCCGTAACCTGAGAAAAGATGTAGCCAGGCTGAAAACTGTTATAAGAGAGTATGAACTGGGTCTCAGGCAGGATAAGAAGGCTCAGAGCTGAGGAGAAGGGTATGACTACCGGAAGATCACATAGAAAAAGTGTAGTAGGAAAAGTTGTAAGTAATAAGATGGATAAATCTATTACGGTTCAGGTAACGAGAAGATTTCGCCATCCTTTATACGGAAAGATGGTTACAAAAACATCTAAGTTTATGGCGCATGACGAAGAAAACCAGTGCACAGTTGGCGATACTGTACAGATAACAGAAACCAGACCTTTAAGCAGAAAAAAAAGATGGTGTCTGGTGAAAATTATTGAAAAAGCACAATAAGGTTTGACGGAGAAAGATAATGATTCAACAAGAAACAAGATTAAACGTTGCTGACAATACCGGAGCCAAAAAGGTTCAGTGTATAAAGGTTTTGGGCGGCTCTAAAAGAAGATACGGGTCAGTCGGCGATATTATTATAGTATCGGTCAAAAGTGCAATCCCCGGCGGTTCGGTTAAAAAAGGCGATATCAGTAGAGCTGTTATTGTCAGAACAAAAAAAGAGATATCAAGACCTGATGGCACATATCTTCGTTTTGATGATAATGCGGTTGTTTTGATTAATGACCAGGGTGAGCCAAAAGGGACAAGAATATTTGGCCCGGTTGCTAGGGAATTGAGAGAAAAACAATTTATGAAGATTGTTTCTCTCTCACCGGAAGTACTTTAAACGGCTATTGGAGTAGGTAGATGAAGATTGTTAAAGGTGATACAGTATTGGTAACAGCGGGAAATCATAAGGGCCAGCAGGGCAAGGTCCTGAAAGTATTTCCAAAAGAGGGCAAGGTTATTGTTGAAGGTGTTAATTTTATCAAGAGACACACAAGACCTTCTCAGAAAAACCAGCAGGGAGGAATTCTTGAAAAAGAGGCTCCTATTCATGCTTCAAACCTGATGGTTATCTGCCCCAAGTGTAATGAAGCAGTACGCATTGGCCGTAAGATTCTTGATGACGGGAAACGTGTAAGAGTTTGTAAAAATTGCGGAGAAATGTTAACTACTACTGCGTAAAGCAGGACAAAGGAGATTTTGGATAGATGGCTAAACAAGGTAAGGCAAAAGTACCGCGGTTATTCGAAAAGTATAAGAAGGAAATTATTCCGCACCTGCAGAAAAAGTTTGGTTATAAAAATGTAATGCAGGCGCCAAGAATAACAAAGATTTCTTTGAATATCGGCGTAGGAGAGGGCCCTCAGGATCAAAAACTTCTGGACGCTGCTGTTGAAGATTTAACAACAATTGCAGGGCAGAGGGCTGTTATTACAAGGGCTAAAAAGGCTATTTCGAATTTTAAAATCAGGCAGGGTTATCCCATTGGATGCAGAGTTACATTGAGGAGAGAAAGAATGTATGAATTTTTAGAGCGCCTTTTGAATGTTGCTCTGCCTCGTGTTCGAGATTTCCGCGGTGTAAGCAACAGTGGTTTTGACGGGAAAGGTAATTATACCCTTGGTATAAAAGAACAGATTATTTTTCCTGAGATAAGCCACGATAAGGTTGTAAAGATCCGTGGCCTTAATATTACTTTTGTTACAACAGCAAAAACTGATGAAGAGGCTTACGAATTATTAAAAGAGTTTGGGATGCCTTTTAGAAAAAAGGCATAGATGACGAAAAATTAAGGAGTTATAGGTGGCTAAAAAAGCGCTCATAGCAAAGTCAAAGAGACCTCAAAAATACAAGGTTAGAGAGTATCACAGATGCAGCAGATGCGGCAGACCCAGAGGATACCTGCGTAAATTTGATCTTTGCAGAATTTGTTTCCGGGAACTGGCGTCATCAGGTGAGATTCCTGGTGTACGCAAGGCGAGTTGGTAAGCTAGTTAAAAGATTGTTTTCTTGGGAGTAACTAAATGTCAATGACAGATCCGATTGCTGATTATTTAACACGCATCCGTAATGCTATAAGGGTGCAGAAAAACAAGGTAGATATACCTGCATCAAATATTCTTAAAGGTATTACAAAAATACTTCTTGATGAAGGATATATTAAAAGTTTTACTGAAATAGAGGAT
>QNDG01000333.1 GCA_003645915.1 Candidatus Zhuqueibacterota bacterium
AAAAGACGTATCGTCATGTTAGGCGCCCCTGGTGCCGGAAAAGGAACACAGGCCGGATTGTTGACTAAAAAATTCGGGTGGGTTCACATATCTACCGGAGATATTCTCAGAGAAGCAATTAAGCAAGGAAGTGATCTGGGGAAAAGAGTTTCAAAATATGTTGAGGCAGGGGATCTTGTCCCTGATGATTTGATAATTGAGATAATGGGTGAGAGATTATCAAAAGATGACTGCAAAGCAGGTTTTATTCTTGATGGTTTTCCCAGGACTGTTGTCCAGGCCGAAAAGCTTGATAATCTTCTGGCTCAGTTGAGTGAAAGTCTGGATGCTGTTGTTTCTGTAGATGTACCGGAACAGGCGATTATTGCAAGGCTGTCAAGAAGATTTGTCTGCGACAAGTGCGGTAAAATAGTAACAGCTGGTGAGGGACAAAACCTGGAAGGTTCGGAATGTTCTGAATGCGGCGGCAGGCTAATAAGGCGAAAAGATGACCAGCCGGAAACAATCCGGCACCGGTTAAAGGTATATAATGAGAGTACAAAGGCCTTAATAAGTTATTATGAAGGCCGAAAGCTTCTGAAAAAAATAGATGGTATTGGTGGAGTTGAGGAAATTCACCGTAAAGTAGTTGAAGCAATATCATAATTTAATGAAAGAGTGGAGATAGTAATGGCAAAAGAGCCTCCGATTAAAGTTGACGGAACAATACTTGATACTCTTCCAAATGCAACTTTTAAAGTTGAACTGGAAAGCGGACATCAGGTACTTGCCCATGTTTCCGGTAAGATGAGAATGCATTTTATTAAAATTCTTCCCGGTGATAAAGTAACTATTGAGCTTTCTCCATACGATTTAACAAGAGGCAGAATAATATATAGATATAAATAATTGAGGTATTAAAATGAAAGTCAGATCTTCTGTTAAGAAAATATGTGATAAGTGTAAAATAATACGGCGGCACGGTACTGTACGTGTTATATGCGAAAATCCTCGACATAAGCAGAGGCAGGGTTAAAGTATATTATAAGATGAGGAGTTAAAGTGGCTCGTATTGCAGGTGTAGATTTACCAAGAGAAAAGCGCATTGAAGCTGCGCTGACCTATATTTATGGGATTGGTTTTACAACATCAAGAAAAATACTTGAAATTGCAGGAGTAGATCCTGACCTGAGAGTCAGGGATATATCCGAGCAGGATGTTGCTAAGATCAGATCGGTGATTGATGCTAATTACAAAGTTGAAGGTGCATTGAGATCCGAAATTAATATGAATATTAAACGACTGATGGATATCGGTTGTTACCGCGGTCTTCGTCACAGGAGAGGTTTACCAGTAAGAGGACAGAGGACCAAAACAAATGCCCGTACAAGAAAGGGCAGGAAGAAAACTGTTGCAGGAAAGAGAAGAAAATAGCAACGAATAAAGGAGGATGAGTTGGCTGCTCAAAGAAGAGGCCGGAAAAAGAAAAAAGAAAGAGTTGATGCAACCGGACAGGCTCATATTAAAGCAACATTTAATAATACAATTATTTCCCTGACAGATAATTATGGGAATGTGATTTCCTGGGCATCAGCAGGTAAAAGCGGTTTTAAAGGAGCAAGAAAAAATACTCCATTTGCTGCTCAGATTGCTGCAACTACTGCAGCTACTGAGGCTATGGAACTTGGTCTTGCCAAGGTAAGCATATTTGTAAAAGGGCCCGGAGCAGGAAGAGAAGCTGCTATCAGGGCATTACAGGCTGCAGGCTTGGAGGTTATAGCAATTAAAGATGTAACGCCCATACCTCATAACGGATGCAGACCTCCAAAGAGAAGAAGAGTTTAATTGTAGTTTAAATCAGGGAAAAGGAAAAATGGCAAGATACAGAGAAGCAGTTTGCAAATTATGCCGAAGAGAAGGTGAAAAACTTTTCTTAAAAGGCGAAAGGTGTAATTCCAGCAAATGCGCTATGGAAAAGAAACCTTATCCGCCGGGACAGGCCGGAAAAGGCCGCAGAACCAGAAAAATATCGGATTATGGAATACAGCTGAGAGAAAAACAGAAGATTAAAAGATATTACGGTCTGCTTGAAGCTCAGTTCAGAGGGTATTTTGAAAAAGCTAATCGTAAAAAAGGTATTACAAGTGAAAACCTGCTTATAATGCTTGAGAGCAGATTAGATAATATCGTTTTCAGACTGGGATTTGCTCCTTCAAGAAGAAGCGCAAGGCAACTTGTGAGACACCGCCACTTTTTAGTTAACGGAAGGGTGGTTGATATACCCTCTTATCAGGTGAAGCCTGAAGATGTTATTGAAGTTCGTGAAAAAAGTAAAAAAATAGTTGTTTTTCACGATTCAATGAAAAGGGTTAAAGAAAATAAACAGCTTCCCTGGCTTAAACTTGATAAGGCCAAACTTCAAGGTACAGTTCTTGAACTGCCGGGCAGAGCAGATATACCGGTTACTTTTAATGAAAGTCTGGTTGTTGAGCTGTATTCAAAATAATTATTAAGCCGTATAATGGGGAATGATGTAATGAACCGTTTGATTTTACAAATGCCGGAGAGTGTTGAACGAGATGATTCAACATATTCAAATACTTTTGGAAGGTTTGTCATACAGCCTCTTGAGAGAGGTTTTGGTTCGACACTTGGGAATGCCTTCCGAAGAGTGCTGCTTTCATCTTTGCACGGTGCGGCAATAACACACGTGCGTTTTGAAAACGTTCTTCATGAGTTTTCAACTATAGAAGGCGTTAAAGAAGAAGTAGCGGAAATAATACTAAATCTTAAGCAGGTAAGAATTAAGCTTATTAATAAAAAGCCGGAAAAGATATCTTTAGATCTTAAAGGTCCTTATGAGTTTACAGCTGCAGATCTACAAAAAGATAACCAGGATTTTGAAATACTGAATCCTGAGCATCACATTGCCACTCTTGGTGACAAAGCTGAAATTAAAATGGAACTGATAATCGGACGCGGAAGAGGATATGTGCCGGCAGAGGAGAATAAACTTCCGGATCAACCCATAGGAACAATAGCAATTGATGCTGTTTTTAATCCGATTCGTAAAGTAAACTATATTGTCGAGAATACAAGGGTTGGACATAAAACCGATTATGAGAAGCTTATTCTTGATGTTGAGACTGACGGCAGTTTAACTCCTGACGATGCATTGACATATGCAGGGCAGATTTTACGTGATCACATTGATCTGTTTATCAGGTTTGATGTAGAGCCTGTTGTTGATCAGGAAGCTCCGCAGATTGATGAGGATGTCCTGCGTATCAGAAAACTTCTTAAAATGAGTGTGGAAGAACTGGAGTTATCAGTAAGATCTCATAATTGTCTGAAAGCAGCTGATATTAAGACTATAGGAGATCTTGTAAAAAGAGATGAAAACGAAATGCTGAAGTTCCGAAATTTCGGTAGAAAATCGCTTACTGAATTAAAGAATATTCTGGAAGAAAAGGGCCTTCAGTTTGGAATGGATATAACTAATTACCTTGAGTAATAGACGCGTTAAAGCTTTAA
>QNDG01000334.1 GCA_003645915.1 Candidatus Zhuqueibacterota bacterium
GCAACTTTCGGAAGAATTATTACAAAAGCAAGGAACAAAATAGCAAATGCGCTTGTTAATGGTATGGCAATTGAAATTACCGGAGGCATGGTAGAAATTAAACCGGCCAGACGAAGAAGACGTGGTAGTATAGTATAAGAATTCAAGGTTCTGTTATGAGTGAAATAGAAAAAATTTTCTCCGCTATTGAAAGTCAGTTCATGGGACAAAGCTCCGAAAGATTCTCGGACAAAGTTCTTGAATTTGCCTATGACCCTTTAAATACAGGTGAAATTGAAGACCCTGACGGCACAGGTTTTGCCAAAGGTGAGTGCGGAGATTCAATGACAATATTTTTAAAAACAGAAAAGAATAAAATCAAAGAGGCCAGATTTCTTGCAGACGGATGTGGTGCAACTTTAGCCTGCGGCAGCGCTGTAACAGAGCTGGTAAAGGATAAATCCCTTTTTAATGCTAAAAATATATACCCACAGACAGTAATTCGTTTTCTTGACGGACTGCCTGCTTCTCATACACACTGCAGTGTCCTGGCGGTTCAGGCTCTCAGAAAAGCACTTGATGATATTGACACTAAATTGAAAGGAAAATAATAATGCACCCTATACTATTCAGAATCGGTACTTTTGAAATGCACTCATGGGGAGTGGCTTTTGTAATATCTATCCTTCTCGGGATCTGGGTTGCTGTTAAGAGAGCCAGAAAAATGGGTGTTGATCCAAATGTAGTAATGGATCTTACTTTAGTTATAATTATAGCAGCTGTAATAGGAAGCAGGTTTTGGTATGTTGTTTTTCATATAAGTGAATTTAAAGGGCACTGGTTAGATACTATAAATCCAATTCATGACGGATACATAGGAATTGCCGGCCTCTCAATGATGGGAGGGGTTGTTTTCGCAATTATTTCTGCTTTTTTATATACAGTTATTAAAAAAATCAATTTTACTGAAATTGCAGATGTAATGGCTCCTTCATTTCTACTCGGAGCAGGCTTTCAGAGAATCGGAGGATGCTATCTGAACGGATGCTGTTTTGGAAAACCGACAGACAGCTTTTTAGGAATCACTTTTCCAATTACAAGCGTTGCAGGATCAGTATTCCCCGGTGTTCATATCTGGCCTACTCAGCTTTTTGCCTCTGCTCTGGGATTTATAGGTTTTTTTCTGATACTGTATCTCGACCAGAAACGGAGTTTTTCAGGATATACAACATGGCTGGTTCTTGCCTATTATTCTGTTGACAGATTTATTGTTGATCAGTTCAGATATTATGAATCGCATCAAGTGCTCGGCTCAATAGGCCCTGTTACAATAAATATTAATGATTTAATACTTCTGGCGTTATTTATTACATCTGTAATCATGTTTACAATAGGAATAAAGAAAAAAAACAGACTTAAAGCAACTTAAAATAAATAAAGGAGGTACAAAATGCCAAGAGGAGACAGAACTGGTCCTGCAGGTATGGGACCTATGACCGGACGCGCAGCCGGATTCTGCGCAGGATATAACCAGCCCGGGTTTACAAATCCTGTCGGAGGAAGACTCGGAGCAGGATTTGGTTGGGGCCGCGGTTTTGGCGGCAGAGGTATGGGTTTCGGATTTGGCAGAGGCAGATACTTTGGCGGATATGGATCTGCGGGTTACCCGTATTACGGAGGAGCTGCAGGTATAACAAAAGATCAGGAGCTTGATCTGCTGAAAAACCAGGCCGAAGCTCTTGACGCCCAACTGAAAAACATCCGTGACAGAATGTCAGATCTGGAATCAAAAAATACAGATCAGGATTAATTATAAGCCTCCGGCTTTAAAACCGGAGGCTTAACTTTTTACAGGGAAAAACAATGCCAACTTATGAATACGAATGTAAAAAATGCGGATACAGATTTACAAAGTTCCAGTCAATTAAAGCAAAACCTGTATCAAAGTGCCCTAAATGCTCAGGGCCTGTAAAACGGCTTATTTCAGGGGGAAGCGGTATAATTTTTAAGGGATCAGGATTCTATGAAACAGATTACAAACGGAAAAAATAATTTATTTTAAAATAGATATTTATAAATTAATATAAATTACAGAAATTGAAAGGAAACAGAATTAATGGATATTAAATTAGACGTAAACAGTAAACCCAACGAACAGGATCAGAAGATACAGAAAAATCTTGATTTAATTAAAAACAGAATTGTTGTTTTCAGCGGTAAAGGCGGTGTTGGAAAAACCACAGTAGCAGTAAATCTCTCATTTGCACTTCTCCGCCAGGGATCGAGTGTAGGACTTCTTGATGCTGATATAACAGGTCCCAATGTTCCTAAAATGGTCGGACTGAATGACATGCCTGGAATTGATGAAAAATCAAAGCAGATTATACCTCAGATCAAAGACGGCCTTCAGGTTATTTCAATTGCTCCCATGATTCCTGCTGATGCTCCCATAATCTGGAGAGGTCCTTTGCGCTCCGGTGCAATTACTCAATTTTTATCAGATGTTGTATGGGGACAGCTTGACTTTCTGCTTGCAGATCTCCCTCCAGGCACGGGTGACGAAGTTCTTACAACAGCACAAAAAATGCTCCCGCAAATGGCCATTGTTGTAACAACACCACAGGAAGTATCCCTTATTGACTGCAGAAGAGCAGTAAATATGGCAAAAAAACTTCAAATTAAAAAAATTGCAGTCGTGGAAAATATGTCAGGACTGATATGCCCCCACTGCGGCAAAACTATTGATCTTTTTGGCAGCGGCGGAGGAGAAAAGATGGCGCAGGAAATGGGCGTTGCTTTTCTCGGGAAAATCCCCATGGAAGTTTCTACAAGAAAAAGCGGAGATGAAGGAAAACCTGTTGTAATTGAAAATCCTGAAAGTGAAACCGGTAAAGCATTTCTGGAAATTGCTAAGAACACAGTATCATATCTTAATCAATAAATTAAAAAGGATTGCAGTATTTTTATATGCTGCAATCCTGAATTTATGCCGTAACCGGATGAATCAATTACCCTGATACCATTTGAAAGGAGAAACCAATGGCCAAAGTCGGAATTATTATCTGTGCCCGTTATCAGAGCTGCGGCGGCGGTAAATGTTTTCGTTCTGCACGTGAACACACAGGCGGATTTGCAATTTACCCTGAGGATGAAAAAATTGAGGTAGTCGGATTTTCCTATTGCGGCGGCTGCCCCGGCGGAAATATCGAATATGTTCCGGAAGAGATGATTAAAAACGGAGCAGAGGCCATACATCTTGCAACAGGCTTTGTTGTGGGATATCCACCATGTCCGTACATACGTCAGTTTAAAGAATTTATTGAAACTCATTACAAGGTGCCGTGCGTCATTGGCACTCACCCGATTCCTCAGAAGTATATGGATGTGCATGAAATAACATCTTTCTGGGAAAAAGAGAATATGATGGAGATTGCAGAGCATCTTATAAATGAGGACAGAAAAATCAAGGAAGATTATGATTAAAAAATCCGCCCACTGTAAGGGCGAATGGCCATTCGCCCTTAACA
>QNDG01000335.1 GCA_003645915.1 Candidatus Zhuqueibacterota bacterium
CTGTTGTGCTGTTTGAGGGCTGTGGGAAATTGTTGCAGGCGCTGCAAGTCCTGCATAGATACAGATTAAAAGCAGAACCACTCCAATTAATGTAGCAATACCGATACTTAGGTTTTTCCTGTAAACACTAAATCCAAAAAACACGGCAAGAATTAAAAACAGACCTGATGATGTGGCGACTTCCGGTGTCATAATAAAAGTTTTAGCTACAAGAATAACAAAAGCGGCAATAACCAGAATCAGTGTTGACCAGGCAAATATTAAAAACAGCTGTTTGCCTGTACTTCCAATATGTTCCCGAATCACTTCGCCTATTGACTGGCCTTTATGTCGTATTGAAGCTACAAGGGAGGTGAAATCATGCACAGCACCCAGGAAAATTGATCCAAGAACTATCCATAAAAGAACAGGAACCCACCCGAAAACAGCTGCTGTAACTGGACCTATAATCGGCGCAGCTCCTGCTATGGAAGCAAAATGGTGCCCGAAAAGTACAGGCCACTTTGCAGGCACATAATCAACATTATCTCTCATAGAATGAGCAGGTGTGCTGCGGTTAATATCAAGCCTGAACTTCTTTGCAAGGTATCTGCCATAGATGAGATAACCTGCAATAAACGCTGTTACTGCAAACACAATTATTACTGTAGAAGACATGATAAACTCCGTAATAATCTGTTTTGTTTAATTAAATTACTAAACTTTGGCAAATTTCGTTAAATGAAGGTTTTTTGTCGATGAATGGATTTCACATTCTATAAATCTCTTCATTATGTCATCCCGGTTGTGTTTTAAGCCGGAATCCACCTTTTCCCCTCTCTCTGGATTCTTGCTTTCGCAGGAATGACAAACCATAATCCAAACTGCCATATTTACCAAAGTTCAGTTAAATTATTAAGCTGATTAATTGCAGATATTGCTGTATTTGCAAACCTTTAAAAGGTTGCTGCCTGAACAAAAAGAACAAAAACAGGGCAACTTCTTTGTTTAATAAATTTATTTAAGAATATAATATTGATTCGTACAAAATAAAATATCTGTTCCTTAAAAGCTGCCCCGGACTTATTTAAGCAGGAATATCCGGTATCTGCCTGTATTAAAACATGAGCCTTAAAAATTTCCCCGGCATACGGATATCCTGCTTAATAATTTTATCAATTTAAAATTTTACTTTAGGAGCCTGCTGTGCCGATTTATCAGCCTCAAAATAGGCCTTTTTCTCAAAACCGAACATACCTGCAAAAAGAATTTGCGGGAATCTGCGTACATACCTGTTATACGCCTGCACAGCTTCTGTAAACCTCTTTCTCTCCACAGCAATTCTGTTTTCAGTTCCCGCAAGTTCGTCCTGCAGTCTGATGAAATTCTGATTTGCTTTAAGATCCGGATATTTTTCAACTACAACCATAAGTCTCTGAAGAGCGCTGCTCAAACCTGCCTGAGCCTGCTGAAACTGAGCCAGTTTTTCAGGAGTAAGATCATTTGCATTAATGTTTGTTACTCCGCCGAGTTTTGCTCTTGCTTCTGTAACAGCCTGAAGAGTCTGTTTTTCATGTTTTGCATACCCCTTTACTGTTTCCACAAGATTAGGTATAAGGTCTGCTCTTCTTTGATAAACATTCTGTACCTGCGACCATGACTGGCTCACAGATTCATCAAGAGATACAAAATTATTATAGATATTTTTTATACTGACAGCAATTATTAATATTATTGCCAGGATAATACCTGTTACTATCAGCCCGGTTTTTGCTCCTTTTGACATTTTACCCTCCTGTTTGTTTTTTACATACTGTCAACAGATTGACTTAAGCTTGATATTTCATTAATATAATCAATCATCAATAAATCAAGTTCTTTGGCAGAAAGTTTAAGAGTACCCTCTTTGATATTGTTTAATGCAATAAATATCTCATGATCGAGATTGAATATTTCACACGTTTTCTCAATAACCTCATCTCTCGCACCTGCAGAATCTTCATTTTTCAGTAAAAGAAGAGCTCTGAAAATTGAAGCAAATGACACAAAAGATTCCCTGATCAATCTTAAAATTAAAGTTTTTGATCCCATTGTATTAATATAACCCTGCCGAAGGTGAAGAAGTTTTCCTTTTAGTTCTCTTTCGCACTGCAGCCTTACATCACTGTTTTTAAATTTCAGGTTTTTCAGTACATCCTTCCCGTAAACAAGTATGTAATTTGATTTCATATTAAAAAATTCTATAGGGAAAGAATCAAGGGATTTTTGAATATACTCCTCAGTTAAAAAAAGCGGAACACTTATTTTTTTTCTGCTCCATTTTCTTACGAATTTTCTTACCATTTTAAGCTGATCAAAATCATGCTTTTTAATAATAACAAGAAAATTAATATCCGACACTTTCGGATTATAATTTTCTGTAACAGCACTGCCGGTTAAAATTACAGATACAACATCATCTCCGAAAATAGTTTTTACATCCTTTGAAAATATTTCTATAATTTGGTTAACATGGCTATTTTTATCCATTCTGTCCTCCGGTATATATCAAAATTTTTTATGATTATTTAGTCATACATTAACTATACATAATAATCTTTAAAATCCTCTGCTTGCACCGCCTCCCCCGCTCATTCCGCCGCCGAACCCGCCAAATCCGCCGCCGAATCCGCCGCCGCTGCTTCTGCCTCCGCCTCCGCCGCCCAGCATGGCTCCCCAGAAAAGCCACGGAATTATCCTCCCGCGGGTTAATATTATTAAAATAAAAATAATAATAAGGGAAATAATCCCACCGCCTCCGTCTCTGCTTCGAGATCTGCCGACGCTTCTTTGCGGATTTCCTGAAAACACAACACCATACTCTTTTCCGATTTTCTGGGCAATTGCAAGAGAAGTATTGTAAAGCCCTTTACCATACTCGCCCTTTGACAGAAACGGCACCCCGTAATTATCAAGAATTTCTCCGCTTGTACCGTCTGTAATCGCACCTTCCAAATCATAACCCACTTCTATTCTGACCTTTCTGTCCGTAACAGCCATAATAAGAAGTATTCCGTTGTCTTTGCTCTTCTCTCCAATACCCCATTTACGGAAAAGATTCGCAGCATAGGATTCAATTGATTCTCCATCAAGACTGCCTACCGTCACAACAGCAAACTCCACACCTGTTTTCTCTTTTATCTCCTGAGCCAAAGCATCTATTTTTGATCTGTACTCTTGTGAAATCACATTTGCAAAATCATTAACCCACCCTCTTGGAGTAGGATAGCCTGCAAAAGAGAGTGAACTGACAAAAGAGGACAGAAGAATAATCAACACTAAGTATTTATACTTCTTTATGTTTTTTATTTGCATAACTTAATTTCCCTTAGAATGTTTTGTTCCCAGCATTTTTTTTATTTTGCCGGATTTAACATACTCTTCAAAAGATTCAATATCTTTAAACACTGCATCCGATAAAATTCTTATGACCCAGTTAGTTGTCATCTGACTTATTGTTATTATTATATTATTATGATGATAAGCC
>QNDG01000336.1 GCA_003645915.1 Candidatus Zhuqueibacterota bacterium
CAAGTAAATAAAATTCTGAACAATCAGCCTGTAACTGCAATGATTCAGGATAATAGTAGCAATTTATGGATTGGTACAACTAAAAAAATATATTTGTTCGGTAAAGATGGGCAGTTTTTAGCTTCTTATTTTATTAACAAAAAAGATAGCAAGGAAAATTTTCTGATTACTGATATATATCAGGATAAAAGTGGAATTATCTGGGCTTCCACTGAATTCGCGGGTCTTTATTATTTTGATAATCAGAGAAATGAATTTGTCAAAATAAGACAGAACAGCACTGCTTCGCTTCATGCGAAAAGAATAATGTGTATGTATGAAGACCGCTGCGGAGTATTCTGGGTTGGTACATGGGATGCAGGAATATTCTATACAATGTACCAGACAACGAGTTTTATTCATATAACACAAAGCGATAATCCCGAGACTGGTTTGTCAGCAAAAAGTGTTTTCGGTCTTTATGAAGATTCAGAAGGAATAATATGGGTTTGTACTCAGGGTGGAGGATTAAACAGATTTGACAGAAAAAGCGGTAAATTCAAATGGTATATGCATGACTCAAATGATGCAAACAGTATTTCAGATGACGTAGTTTGGGTTGTACTTGAAAAGGATAAAGATAATTTGTGGATTGGTACAAGCAAGGGTCTCTCTGTATTTAATAAGAAAAACGAAACGTTTAAGAAAGTATATCCATGGAAAGATAAACGAAACAGAGCGGTTTATGTTTTAAAAAAGGATGCGGAAGGGAATTTGTGGATAGCTACAAACATAAGCGGTCTGTATGAGATAAAGAAAAACGGTAGTGTTAAACATTTTTATTATTCAAAAGTGCAGACAGGAAAGAGCCTTTCCAGTAATAATGTTATATCGTTTATGTTGGATCATAATGGCCATGTATGGATCGGAACTGATAACGGGCTTGACAGGCTTGATCCGGAAACAGATACAGTAATTCACTATAAACCGGATATTTCGGATAATAAATCATTAAGTGAAAAATATATTGCTTATATATTTGAAGATTCAAAATACAGAATATGGGTAGGCACAAACAAAGGATTAAATCTTTTAAATGATGATAATATGACCTTTACAAGATTCGGTGTAAAGGACGGCCTCGCCAACAGCATGATATATACAATTCTGGAAGATGATAACAAAGATAAAAACAGATGCGGAAATTTATGGATTGCAACAAACAAAGGGCTTTCAAAATTTAATACTGAATCAGAAACTTTTACAAATTATGATGTTAACAGCGGGCTGCAGAGTAATGAGTTTAATGCAGGAGCTGCGTATAAACTTAAAAATGGTTATCTGATGTTTGGCGGAGTAAACGGGTTGAATATTTTTCATCCGGATAGTATAAAATCAAATCCATATATACCGGAAATTATTATCACAGATCTGAAACTATTTAACAAGTCCGTAGTGCCCGGTAAAAAGTATGAAAAAAGAAAACTGTTAGATTGTAATATATCAAGTGCAAGAAATATACAGCTATCATATAAAGATAAGAAAATTTATTTCTATTTTGCAGCTACTAATTATTTTTTCCCCGGGAGAAATCAATTTAAATATAAAATGGAAGGTTTTGACAGAGACTGGGTTTATTCCGGAAACAGAAATTTTGCAATTTACACAAACCTCCCTCCTGGGCATTATACTTTCAGAGTGCTTGGCTCAAATAATGACGGTTTATGGAATAACAAAGGAGCTTCAATAGATGTAGTCGTAACTCCACCGTTCTGGAGAACTTCGTGGTTCTATGGTTTTATTATTTTATTGATACTGGGATTACTGGTTGCTTTATATCAGTACAGAATGGGTATTCTACACAGACGTGCTGCAAAGTTAAAAAAACTTGTTTTTGCAAGAACCAGAGAGTTGGAACAGACAAATAAAAAGCTGGAACATGAAATTAAGGAACACAAGGCTCTTGAAGAAGAGCTGATAAGAAAAGCAGAAGATCTGGAAATGGCGAGAGAGGTTGAAGAAAAGAATACAGAACGGTTAATTGCATTAATTGAGGAACTTGATATTGCAAAAAGAAAAGCAGAAGAAGCAACAAAGGCAAGAAGTGAGTTCCTTGCAAATATGAGCCATGAAATCCGTACTCCGATGAACGGCATTATAGGTATGGCTGAATTAGCTTTGGATACTGATCTGACACCTATACAGAAAGAGTATATTGAAGCAGTTTTATCTTCTGCTGATACGCTTCTTACTTTAATTAATGATATTCTTGATTTCTCAAAGATCGAAGCTGGTAAACTCAGCATGGAAAATATTGAATTTGAGCTGAGCCAGGTTGTGGAGGATTCGCTTCAGACAATTGCACACAAAGCGAATCAAAAGAAGATTGAACTTATAAGCAGAATTTCACCTGATATAGACTGCATGCTTTTCGGGGATCCTGTTCGTTTAAAACAGATACTTGTGAACCTTGTCGGTAATGCTATCAAATTTACAAATGAGGGAGAAGTCGTTGTTGATGTATTTTTACAGGACAGTACCACAAATACATACGACCTTATTTTTGCAGTTGCAGATACTGGTATAGGTATTCCAAAAGAAAAACAGGCAAAAATATTTGAAGCATTTACCCAGGCAGACGGTTCAACAACAAGAAAATACGGGGGTACCGGGCTTGGTCTTACAATAACAACAAGACTTGTTGAAATGATGGGTGGAAAAATCTGGGTTGAGAGCCCCTCAACAATGAAAGAGTCGGATAATGGAGGGCCTGGCAGTGTATTTTATTTCTCAGTAAAGTTTAAAAAAGGGAAATTATTAAAAACGTATTATGAAAAAGACAAATCGGTTCTTAACGGTATTAAAGCCCTGTCTGTAGATGATAATAAAACCAACAGAAAAGTAATTAAAGAGCTTTTAACCAGATGGGGGATACAGGTTGAGACTGCAGAGAACGGCATGGAAGCGTTAGAAATAATTAAAAAATCAGCCAAATCCGGCAAACTTTTTGAGCTTTTTATGTTCGATGTTAACATGCCCGAACTGGATGGGATCGCATTATCGGCAAAGGTCAGACAGATTCCCTATTACAGAGAAACACCAATAATAATTTTATCGTCTTCAGGTGCTTCAGGCAAAACTAAAGAATATGATAAGCTTGCATTAATACCTATTTTAAAACCAATTAAACAGTCATACCTGTTTAATGCTGTTTTGTCTTGCTTTGAAAAAGAAGCTGTTAAGCAGGTAAACCAGGATAATACTCAAATCATGCAGGATGATGATTTACAGGGGATTAACATACTGCTTGCTGAGGATAATCCTATTAACCAGAAACTGGCAATAACTCTTTTGGAAAGGAAGGGTGTCAAAGTAACAGCAGTAACAACAGGAGTGGAAGCTGTAACTCAATTTAAAACAAATAAATACGATCTTATTTTAATGGATGTTCAGATGCCGGATATGGATGGATTTGAGGCCGCAGTTGAGATACGCAATATTGAAAAAGAACTGAA
>QNDG01000337.1 GCA_003645915.1 Candidatus Zhuqueibacterota bacterium
AGGCAAAAGGAAGTATGACCTTGGCCTTGTAAAGGCAAAGACAATGAGCACAAGTGAAAGTTGGATAGTAGCAGTGCTGTTTGTAATGAACCTTGCGCGTTGGCAGCGCATGAGTTCTTTTTTGTCTCTTTTCAAGTGGTTAATAAATTTCAAAGAACGGTGGTCTTTTAAACTTATAAGAGCATTTTAATGCTGAATTTTACTTTTTCAGGAAGCGCTAATTAGTGAAACGGAGTTTTACATTAAAAGAAAGTTCCCAAACAGGAGTTTGGGAACGAGATTGGATTCCTATTTGAAAATTAGAGGGTAGAGATCATAGTTTTGTGTGTATTCTTAATTTTTTAAGATTTGTTTTAGAATTTACCCTGCACGCGCAGCCTTTTCTTCTATATCCGGATGAATGAACAGCGCCCATAAAAATCAAAAACCCTGCAAAAGAAAAAATCAACATAAAAATAAACATCTGCATTTTATGCTCCGAAATTATCAAAAAGAATATTTTCAGGTTCAACTCCGAGGTTATCCAGCATATCAAGAACCGCATCAATCATCAATGGCGGCCCGCAGAGATAGTATTCGCACTCTTCGGGTTCAGGATGATTTTTCAGGTAGTTGTCAAAAATAACCTGATGAATAAAACCGGTATAACCTTTCCAGTTATCTTGTTCCAGCGGTTCGGACAAGGCAAGATGAAAGCTGAAGTTTTTATGATTTTGTGCAAGTTTTTCAAATTCATCAATATAAAATGCTTCTTTTAAACTTCTTGCTCCGTACCAGAAAGAGATCTTCCTTTTACTGTCAAGCCGCTTCAGCTGATCAAAAATATGAGATCTCATTGGAGCCATACCTGCGCCGCCTCCGATAAATATCATCTCCTTGTCAGTATCTCTGGCAAAAAATTCTCCGAACGGGCCGGTAACAGATACTTCATCCCCTGGTTTCAGATTAAAAATATAAGATGACATCTGTCCCGGAGGAGCCTTTGGTTTTTCTCCCGGCGGAAGGGCAATTCTTACGTTCAGCATTATTATATCATCTTCAAGAGGATAATTTGCCATTGAATATGCCCTTGTAATTGTTTCCGTAACTTTAGATTTGTACCTGAAAAGGTTGTTCTTCTCCCAGTCTGTTCTGTATTCCCCGTTAATGTCAAAATCTTTAAAATCCACGGTATGAGGCGGAGCAATAATCTGTATGTATCCGCCGGCCCTGAAATCAAGTTTCTGTTTGTCAGGCATTTCAAGAATCAGTTCTTTGATATATGTCGAAACATTATTATTACTTCTTACTCTGCACTCGATTTTTTTCACTTCAAGAATATCGGAAGGTACTGCAAGTTTAAGGTCGTCTCTTACTTTAACCTGACATGCAAGACGGAAGCCCTGTTTTGCCTCTTTTCTTGAAAGTACCGAAGCTTCAGTAGGAAGAATGCTGCCTCCTCCTTCAATAATTTGGATTTTACACTGACCGCATGTCCCTCCGCCTCCGCAAGCAGAGGGTACATAAATTTCATTCTCTGCGAGAGTGCTTAAAAGGGATTCCCCCGGTTCAACTTCAAGAAATTTATCCTCATTGATTGATATCTTTACACTGCCTTTTGGCATGAGCCTGTTTTTGGCAAAAAGTATTACAATTACAAGAAGCAGAACAACAATTGTAAAAATTCCCGAACTGAAAAGAATTAGTTCCAGATTACTCATAAAAACCTCAATTATAGTTGAATCCCGGAGAAGAGCATAAATGCCATTGCCATTAATCCTACGCTGATAAAGGTTATTCCCAGGCCTTTTAAACCTTCGGGCACATTACTGTATTTCAGTTTTTCCCTTATGCCTGCAAGCGCGACAATTGCCAGGGCAAAACCTGCGCCTGAGCCCACACCGAATACAGCACTTTCTGCAAAATTATAATTTCTCTCAACCATAAAAAGAGAGCCGCCGAGAATTGCACAGTTTACAGTAATAAGGGGCAGGAAAATTCCGAGAGCATTATAAAGGATTGGGAAAAATTTATCAAGAACCATTTCAAGAATCTGGACAGTGGCTGCAATAACTCCAATGTAAATTATAAGTCCGAGAAAAGAGATGTCAAGGTTTTCCATTCCAGCCCATTTTAGTGCGCCCGGAGCAAGCAGATTGCGGTAGATCAGGTTGTTTAACGGCATGGTGACAGACTGCACTACTACAACAGCAATGCCAAGACCTATTGCAGAATCAACCCTTTTTGACACTGCAATAAATGTGCACATGCCGAGAAAAAATGAAAGAGCCATGTTCTCAATAAAAATAGATTTTATAAACAAACTTAAATAATGTTCCAACATACCTTTCTCCTACATTTTTCAACTACTGTGCGCATCTGCATCCTCAGGATTAATTGTTCGCATAATCCAGATAATAATTCCAAGAAGAAAAAATGCGCTGGCAGGCAGCAGCAAAAGACCGTTGGGATAGTACCATCCTCCGTCAGATACAGGTTTTAATACTGTGTGTCCCAGGATTGATCCTGAACCAAAAAGCTCCCGTATCGTTCCCACAACAAGAAGAATAAAAGTGTAGCCAAGGCCGTTGCCGATTCCGTCCAGAAAACTGTCCCCCGGAGGATTGTGAAGAGCAAATGCCTCTGCTCTTCCCATTATTATACAGTTAGTGATAATAAGGCCCACATAAACAGACAATTGTTTGCTTATGTCATAAGCAAAAGCCTTGATAATCTGGTCGGCTATGATAACAAGGGAAGCGATTATTGTCATCTCAACGATAATTCTGATTGAACCGGGTATTGATTTCCGGATCAGACTTACGGAAAAATTTGAAAGAGAAAGAACAAAAATCACAGCAAGAGACATAACTATGGATGTCTCAAGTTTTGAAGTAACAGCAAGTGCAGAACAGATTCCGAGTATGTGATATCCTATGGGATTCTTCCGGAAAACAGGAGTTGTAACAAGTTTAACATACTTATTCATTGCCGGTTTCTCTCCTTAAATAATCAAGATACGGGCCGTATCCTTTGGGGCCCAGCCAGAAATTTATCGTATTGTTAACGCCTCTTGTTGTAAGAGTAGCGCCGGACAGACCGTTGATTTTGTACATTTTTTCAGGATCATTATCCTTTACTTTCCCCTTAATAACTCTGATTTTCATATTCCCGTTAATATCAAATGCCTGTTTGCCTGACCACAATTTTTTCCATTTTTTATTGTCAATTTCTCCGCCAAGTCCCGGTGTTTCTCCGTGCTGGTAAAATGTTATTCCTGTCACTGTTCTTAAATCCTTGTCAAGAGCAATATACCCGTACATTGTTGACCAGAGTCCTTTCCCGTAAACAGGGAAGATAAATTTATCAACAAAGTCATTTTTGAGCACTTTGTAAACAACAATATACGCAGGAATTTTGCCGATTTTGGCAATATCGCTTTCTGCCGGAACCGGAATTAAAAGGTCAGGCTTTTTGAGTACTGATTCAAGGTCAAAATCTTCAGAGTTAAAA
>QNDG01000338.1 GCA_003645915.1 Candidatus Zhuqueibacterota bacterium
GATCGCTTCTCTTGCTGTTTTTGCTCTCTGTAAAGCAAGGTTCATCAAAGTCCAATAGTGTAGTAATCCTTTGGGATTCCGCAGCTCTTCTCTGCCGTCAAATGTTGTTTCTCCTATTGCAAGCTGAAATTCATTCATGAGCCCTACTACAGCATAGGTATGGGGAACCTGGGGAATTTTGTGCACTTTACCGTCTCTTGTCCTGATCTCAATAAATTCTCCTTTTTTATGATCTGCTGCAGGTGTGTATCTGAGGTGAGGCAGAAACTCGCCGTCGCATGAATACGTAATTATTGTGGAACCGTCTTTTGTGGCTCCCTTGCTTACAAGGATATTTGTACATGCCAGAGTCTTCTCCAAAAAAAGAAAAGATAAGGTTAACAGCACAAAGATTGTAATTTTCTTCATTTTTCTCTCTCCTGATCTTTTTATGTAAACAATACTGGACAGCAACTATTATGCGTCCATTCATACAAAAATATATTTATACTTTATTGATTTAGCGGAGAATTACATCATTATGAATTTTACGTAACAGGGACTGAAATGTTTCATTCAAATAAAAATTTTTTCCCTCCTGTAAAAATATATCTCACAACGCCCGCAATGGACGCAAAGAAAAAAGGATAAAACTTTTTCCCTGCATCCAGAAATTATAATGCAAAAAGCAATTGAGAATATCGAACACCGAACACTGATTTTTGATTTAAGAATTATTTTTCTGCAAACTTCTTAAATCTCAAGGTCTGTAAATAATTTATTTTTTTAATTCGTGATAATTCGTGTAATTAGTGGATCAAAAACTATAATAATCAGAATCGGGATTATATCGGGATAAAAACGGATGAATCATTTTATACAGTTGATTAAATTCAGCAGGTCAGCATATGTAAAACATCAATCACTATGCCGGATCTTCAGAACCACGCATGTGGCACCCCATCCGCCTGAATCCGGAGCACAATCTTTAAACGATTCCACATATGGAGAGAACGACAAAATTTTATGTACTTCATACTTAAGGCGGCTCTTTCCCTTGCCGTGAATGATTCTTGTATGCCTGAACTTCAGCTTTACTGCATTAAGAAGAAATTCCTTTACAACTTCCTCAACTTGTTCAGGGAAAAATCCGTGAAGGTCCAGTACATCCGTAACTATCACAGGTTTCCGTAATTCGTGAGGAATATCCGCAGCTTTTGTTTTTTCCCTACTCATCCTTTTCTTTTCTGACAGTAATCTCAACTGTCTGGCCTGCAGCATCTTCTCCGATTATAAAAGGAATATTTGTACCGCTCTGGATCCTGAAAGGTTCCGGATGGTTCTGAAGCAGTTCTGTCAACCCCCAGTTCCCGTAAACCGGAGCAGTTGTGCTGTCATTTATTCCTGTTACTCCCCCCTGAAGAGCGGTTATTCTGATTTCGTATGTAAATGTTCTTGCATAAAGCCACACAAGATATGTGCCCGGTTCGACAAACTTATTACTCTCGTCTTTCCCGTCCCAAAAAACTGAATATTTGCCTGTCTGCAGTTTTCCTCTTACCAGGGTTTTAATAACAATAGTCTGTTTTACAGAAGAGGGATTTTCGCACAACGTGAAAATTGTAATAAGAATTAATAATATCCCCGACAAAATTGCTTTCTTGCTTATCAATATTTTTACCCTATTCAATCCAGTCAAATACTTTTTCCCACCACTTTTTAACATTGGAAGGCTTTGTTAAAACATGTCCCTCGTCTTTAAAAATAACAAGCTGAGATTTTATATTATAAAACTGCAGCATTGAAAACATTTCAAAACTCTGCGAAACATTAGAAGTAAGATCCAGGTTCCCATGTGTCAATAAAACCGGAATCCTGTTTTGGGGTCGTAAATGCAGGACTGAAAGTTTATCAAACTTACGAATATTCTCAAAAGGATTTATTCCGAATTCTTCTATTGTAAAATCCTTTTTATAACTTGTTGTGTAAAAAGAAACAATATCGGAAATACAGGCATGAGATACAACAGCACTGAACCTGCCGGAGCTGAGCCCCGCAGTATTTGCAAGAAAAGCACCGTAAAAACTTCCTGCAGCAACAATTCTGGACTCATCAATAAAAGCATATCTCTTTGTTAAAAAATCCAGTCCTGACATTAAATCTCTGTAAGCAGATCCTGTCCAGTCTCCGTTTAAAAGAGCGCTGAACTCCTTCCCGTAACCTTTTGTTCCTCTTAAATTTATCATCGCAACCACAAATCCTCTTGAAGCAAAAAGCTGAGGATTAATAAAATACTCAAATCTGTCATGCCATCCCGAATGAGGTCTGTTCTGAATTAATACAACAAGGGGATACTTTTGTTTTGCATCAAAAAAAGGCGGTTTTAAAATAAAACCGTGCACATTTTTTCTGTCAAAACTTTTAAACCAGAAATCATCAACACTTCCCATTTGTAAAGAATCAAGAAAAATCTGGTTTGCAAATGTAAGTTCAAATTGTTTCTCGCCTTTTTCATTTGACACAAAAATCTCATCAGGCATATTAAAACTGCTTCTGCACATGAAAATATCATCGTTTTTAGGGGAAATTGAAATATTGTGATTATAACCTGTGTGTATTAATCCTCTGATTTTTTTCTTTTTCAACTTCACTGAAAACACAACCATTCTTCCCTGATCAGAAGCAGTAAAAAATATTTTCTCAGAAGTACTCCCCCACACTGCTTCATTTACATTCAGATTAAAATCTTTTGTCAGATTTGTGGTTCTGCCTGTATGTCTGTCAAAAATCATTAATTCACCCTGGCCTGCCCTGCCTTTAGACCAAGGTATTAAAATATAACTTACATATCTGCCGTCAGGAGAGAATCTAGGATTGTATCTGATACCAGGGCTGAACGAAATTCTTCTCACCTTTTTACCGTTTGACCTTGCAATAAAAACTTCATAATTTGTTCGTGTTGTTTTTATTGTATCAACATAACCGATAAATGTCAGCCTTCGCCCGTCAGGTGAAAAATCCATATTACAAATTTCATTACTAACAACAGGAACCACGTCTGTACCTTTTAAAATATTCCAGTATTCGGTTCCAGATGAGGTCATAATGTAGAGTTTAATCCCTGTTCTTTCCTGTTTTTCAGGATCAGTATTATAAACTTTAACATTATTCTTTTTGCAGATTTTTGGAATCTGAATAATTGCATAATATCTGCCGCCTTTTGACCATATAAAGCTGTCAACTCCTCCTTTTAACCTGCTGATCTGCTGAGCCTCACCGCCGTCTGTGGGAATAGCAAAAATCTGGCGTTCTCCCCTTCTGTCCGATAAAAATGTAAGCATTGAACCTTCCGGCCCCCATCTCGGATTGCCGTCATATCCCGGACTTGTGGTTAATCTCCTTGGTGAGCCTCCTCCGCTGCTGATAAGGAACACATCCGTCTCTTCATTATCATATTTGTAATTAGTTATACAATAAGCCACCTTTTTACCATCCGGAGA
>QNDG01000339.1 GCA_003645915.1 Candidatus Zhuqueibacterota bacterium
AATGATTTTGCCTGACTCTCAATGGAAAGAACAGTTGCACCGTCTTTTTCCGTTGCAAATTTATCAAATCTGCTGATAAGAATCGGACGCCACAGGTTCTGCAGAATATACAGAAAAATAAAAAGCACAATTGCCCATGCATAGTTTCTGAAATAAAGAAAAGGTGACATAAGAAGAAAAATTACAAAAGCCAATTTCCATATAAATTTTGATCCGAGTTCATCACTGCCAAACAAGGTTGAAATTTTATGAGATTTCCTGCTTGCAACAGCTGAAACAATATAAAGTATAAAATAGACAACGCCTATTACAACAGGAGTTCTGTTTTCCTTATTTATTACCATGAGTACAGGAAGCATTACAGCAAAACTTTTAATCATAGGTTGTATTAAATCTTTTGTTGCTTTAAAAAACCCCTCAAAACACATTGATTCAATAATAAGCCTTCTCTGGCCTGCTCTTTTAACAGAAAGTACTATTGAATTAAACACATGGGAAAAAACATCTTTGAAATTCACTTTTTCTCTTATTTTACCCTCTAATTCAGGCGGATAGAAAGTAAAATTAACAAGGCCGAGAACATACGGAATTAATGTGTAAAAGACTACTACGGAATAGTTATGCTCTGCAATCATAAGATACGTAGCTATGATAATTGAGAATGCGGAACCTATTTTTGACCATGAACGGGTATAACCGTAAATCTTTGTTTTTTCTTCCAGTCTGTTGTTTATTCTGAGCCATGTAAAAATCAGGGCCTTATGTGTCCCTGTACGAAAAGCCTCTCCTGTAGAAAAGAAAAGCATTGCTAAAAACAAATGCCAGAAAGCTGTACCGGAAAATCCGAAAATCAGAAAGGATATAATATAGGCTGTAAAAGAAAACATCATACTCTTTCTTCTTCCAAGAAGATCTGCAATAGCTCCGCTTGGAATTTCCAGCAGATTTATTGCCAGCTCTCTGAACCCAATCAGAAATCCTATCTCTGTAAAGGACAGTCCCTTTGATCTGAAAAACAAGATTAAAAACGGTTCAAAATACCTCTGATTCTTAAAAAAACCGTAAGCGGAAAACCGCGCAAGCATGCTATTTATCTTCATATAAAATATTCCTTATAATTTTTTTATACGCTTCAGCGTACAGAATCATACCGTAGTCGGACGGGTGGATACCATCCACAGTTGAGTTAATATCAAGGTTAATTTGTTTTGCTGATAAAACGTATATATTTTTAAAACCCAGTTTTTTTAAAGTGACGTATGCATCATTAAGTACATGGTTTATTTGATATACAAGATTATTGTGTTTTTTATTAATTATCTGATCTGTAAACCCTGGATGTTCCGTAAGAATAACCGGAGTATTTTTGCGAACTCTGCGGATTCTCTTTACAGCATTAACGATTCTTTTTCGTGTAATTTTCGTATCTATGCGGGTTGGAAGCATATTAGGCATACAGTCAAGAATAAATAACTCTGCATCCGTCTCAGCAATCATGTTAATAATACTTTTTTGCAGTTGTCCGAATCCTGAAAAGCCCAGATTAATCACATGAATATCAAGTGCTCTTTCAACAATAGCAGTCCACGCCATACCCGGTCTTGATGCGCATGCTCCCTGTACTATCGAAGTTCCGAGTACAATAACAGGTTTTTTCGAATTACGAACAACAAATGAAAAATTGCAGGTATCTGGAACGCCTATTTCAAGCCATTTTACAGTATTATAAAGAGGAAGATATAATTTAAAGTTTTTTAGCCCTTGACGTTGATCAATATTTTCAAATTTGTAAACAATTGTATCTTCAAAAGTATATTTCCCTGATGCAAAGACCCACATGTTCTTTAAATCTTTAATATACAGGTCGATTCCGGAAACTCCTGTACCAGGCATATGCGGCATTGAATACGGTTTATCAACCTGGTATCTCACAATAATTTTATTGCTGTTTGTTTTAAAAGATATGCTGAGTCCTGCAGAGTTTTGTGATAAATTCCATACCTGAGTACTTACTCTTTTTTTCATAGCAGCAGGCAGACGGGTATACCCTTTTGTTCCGGCAATCCTATTATTTATCACATTTCTGCTGCATTTAGCAGGATTATGCCAGTTAAAGCTGGAAATTTCCCGGTTTTCCGCATAAATAACAACACAGAATAAAAGAGATACAAATAAAACCGGATATATTTTTTTAAACATTTTATTTCAGGACATTAATGTTAAATAACTTTACCTTGAATTAAATATAACATTTTTTTCAGACAAAAAAACTTTTTTCCGAAAAGATTTACTTATCTTTCTGCAGTTTAAATCAGACAAAAAAATAAGTATCCGAAATCTTCAGCTTAACGAGTTGTTTTGGAAAAATTCAGGATTTTTACTGAGCTTATTATCTGCATTATTTGCATATTTAAATTTTGATATAAAAAACCCCTGCTTTCATTCAGGCAGGGGCTTTTTATCCATTATCAGATTTTATCAACAAACTCTTTTAAAAAATATCTGTGAATTCTTGTATCTTCCGTAAGTTCGGGATGAAAAGTCAAAGCAAGAATATTATTGCTTTTTACCATTACTATTTCGTCATTGTAAAATCCCACAGGCTCTACGTTTTTACCTATGGATATAATTCTCGGGGCACGGATAAAAACGCCGCTGAATTTGTTTTTCTCTTTAAAAACAGGAACAATTACATCGTCAATAAAGGAGTCAATCTGTCTTCCGTAACCGTTACGTTCTACAGATATGTCAAGCAGAGACAATGTGGTAAATGTGTCATTTACAACATTTTTCGCAAGAACAATCAGACCTGCGCATGTTCCCATAACAGGTTTGTTTTCAGCAAACTCCCTTACATCATCAAACATATTATTACGATTAAGAAGTTTTAAGAAAGTTGTTGACTCACCACCGGGCATAATAAGTGCGTCACAGTTCTTTAAGTCTTCAGCAGTTCTTACAACTACAGAGCTGACACCGATTTTATCAAGCATTTTCCTGTGAAGTGCAAAATCACCCTGAACAGCAAGTACACCAATTATTTTTGCCATTTACCTTACCATCCTCTTTCCTGCAGTCTCTCATTTTCCGGTATTTCGGAAATCTCCAGACCCGGCATTGCTTCTTTTAAACCTTCGGATGCCTTTGCAACTACATCCGGATCATCAAAGTGAGTTGTTGCCATAACAATAGCCTTTGCTCTTGCAGAAGGATCTTCTGATTTAAAAATACCGGAACCTACAAAGATTGATTCAGCGCCAAGCTGCATCATTAAAGATGCATCAGCAGGAGTTGCCACACCGCCAGCTGCAAAATTGGGAACAGGAAGTCTTCCCTTCTGCTTTACATACTTCAGAACTTCAACTGAGACTCCCATCTCTTTTGCCTTTGTAACAAGCTCTTCGTCCAGCATACGGCTGATCTCTCTTATTCCTGACTGTACCATTCTCATATGTCTTACAGCTTCCACAATATTCCC
>QNDG01000340.1 GCA_003645915.1 Candidatus Zhuqueibacterota bacterium
ATTTATGTTGCACTGCAAAGGTCCAAAACAGCACGCGAAGCTTTAAAGGTAATGACAGAGCTGATGGATGAATATGGATATTATAGTGTGGGGGAGTCGTTTTCTGTTTCTGATCCCAATGAAGTCTGGATTTTTGAAATTATAAGCAAAGGAACCAGGGAAAAAGGCGCTGTATGGGTTGCACGCATGGTTCCGAACGGATATGTTTGTGCACATGCCAACCAGGCCAGAATCCAGACCTTCCCCCTTGCAGACGGCAAAACATCCATTACATCAAAACAAATTGATAAAATTTTTAATAAAAAAGTAACAACTGTATATGCACACGATGTTATCTCTTTTGCAAGAGATATGGGATACTATGATGGAGCGGACAAAGATTTCAGCTTTTCAAAAACCTATGCACCTCCTACTTTCGGAGCTCTTCGTTTTTGTGAGGCAAGAGTTTATGCATTTTTCAACAGAGTTGCTCCGTCGTTAAACCTTCCTACTGATTACGCTTCCGGAGATGTTAATGCAGAGCCCCTTCCGTTGTGGATCAAACCTGACCACAAGCTGGATGTAAGAGATGTTATGGAGCTTATGAGAGATCACTTTGAAGGCACTCCATTTGACATGACAAAGGATATTGGTGCAGGCCCGTACGTGTGCCCGTACAGATGGCGTCCTTTAACATGGAAGGTTGACAGTCTGACATATTTTAATGAAAGAGCAATTTCCACTCAGCAGACCGGCTTTTCTTTTGTTGCCCAGTCACGCTCTTTTCTGCCTGATCCAATAGGCGGTGTGTTCTGGTTTGGAGTTGATGATGCTTACAGTTCTGTTTATATCCCCATTTACTGTTCAATAACAGACGTACCAAAACCTTATGCTGTAGGAACAGGCAATTTTGATGAATTTTCATGGGATTCCGCTTTCTGGGTATTTAATTTTGTAAGCAATTATGCATATTCAAGATATTCCGATATGATTAAGGATATACAGAAAGTTCAGCGTCAGTTAGAAGGCAAATTCCTTGCGAATCAACCGCAGATTGACCAGGCAGCTTTAACACTCTACAAACAGTCTCCAAAACTTGCAGTTGATTATCTTACGGACTACTCTGTAAGAATGGGCGTTGAAACTGTTGCAAGATGGAAAAAACTGGGCGAATTTTTAATATACAAGTACCTTGACGGAAATGTAAAAAATGAGCACGGACATGTTACTCATCCCGGATATCCCAAAGAGTGGTATAAAACCATTGTAGAAAAAACAGGTGATAAATTCAGAGTAAAATAACACATAAATTAAAGACTTAACAGTCCAACGGAGGAAACATGAGTGACGAAATTTTAAAACTGAAACCTGAAGCTGTCTGGAAAAATTTTTATAGCCTCACTCAAATTCCCAGACCCTCAAAAAAAGAGGCAAAAGTCATTGAATTTATGAAAAAATTCGGCGAAGATCTGGGACTTGAAACCATAGTTGACGGTGTGGGCAATGTAATCATTAAAAAGCCTGCAACGCCTGGTATGGAAAACAAAAAAACAATATGTCTGCAGGGACATCTTGATATGGTTCCTCAGAAAAACAGCAATGTTGACCACGATTTTGAAAAAGATCCTATTGACGCATATGTTGACGGAGAATGGGTTACTGCAAGAGACACAACTCTCGGAGCTGATAACGGAATAGGCGTTGCCGCTGCAATGGCAGTTCTTGAATCAAAGGACATTAAACACGGGCCAATTGAAGCGCTCTTTACGATTGACGAAGAGACCGGCATGACCGGCGCCTTTGGTTTAAAGCCTGACGTATTGAATGCAGACATACTTCTTAACCTTGATTCCGAAGACGAGGGCGAGCTTTATATCGGTTGTGCAGGCGGCGAGAATACAAACATGGAATTTACTTATTCCGAAGAAGATGTACCTGCAGGCTCTGCTGCATACGAAGTTAAAGTGACAGGTATGAAAGGCGGGCATTCAGGACTGGATATTAATATAGGACGGGGTAATGCAATTAAAGTTCTGAATCGTTTTCTCTACAATGCTGCAAAAGATTTTGACCTCAGGATTGCATCAATTGAAGGCGGAAGTCTGAGAAATGCAATACCAAGAGAAGGCTTTGCCATTGCCACTGTTCCTGCAGATAAAAAAGGCGATTTCGAAAAAGCTGCTTCCGAATACGAAAAAACTATTAAAAGCGAACTTGGCGGAACAGAACCTGACATGGCTTTTAAGGTTACGGAAACAGATATGCCTTCAAAACTTATTGATAAGAAGACTCAGGATGCTCTTTTAAGAGCCATATACGCAACTCCAAACGGAGTAATCCGAATGAGTGATTCCGTAGAAGGTCTGGTTGAAACTTCTACAAATCTCGCTTCCGTAAAATCCGAGAACGGTAAAATCTTTCTGCAGAGCCTTCAGAGAAGCTCTGTTGATTCAGCCAGGGAAGACATCTGCGCAGCTGTCAGATGTGTTTATGAACTGGCAGGAGCCCAAGTTGAACACAACGGAGCTTATCCCGGATGGAAACCCAACATGGACTCTCCCATTCTGAAAAAAATGCTCTCCGTTTATAAAGATAATTTCGGAAAAACTCCTGAAGTAAAAGCAATTCATGCAGGCCTTGAATGCGGACTTCTCGGCGCTGTTTATCCGAAAACAGACATGATCAGTTTCGGCCCTACAATCAGATTCCCCCACTCTCCGGATGAAAAAGTAAACATTGCAACTGTTCAGAAATTCTGGGATTTTCTTGTAAAAACACTTGAACAGGTTGACGATAAATAGTTCTGATTGGATTTCTTTTAAAAAAGGCAGTCTTGTAAAAGGCTGCCTTTTTTGTTGTGGCATCATTCCCGTCCCGATTTTCTTTAAGAAAAAATATAATAATCAGAATCAGACGAGTTTTTGCCTTTCAGTGAGTTTTTTGACATTTTTAGGAAATTTTCAGCAGCCGGGATTTTTTCCCGATTCTCTTTTTTAAAATATAATAGTAAGAATCGGGATTTTCTAAAAAAAGTACCTCCCCATAATCTGAACAAAATCAACAGATTAACCGGTAAAGACTTTAATACTCCGAAAGCTAAGCTTCCTTTTGCCATTTCCGCCCCAAGTAAAACTTGGGTCGGAGAGACAAATTTAGCAATATGTCATTTCGAAGAAGCGCCAGCGACTGAGAAATCTTATTATTTCTCACAACGCGCACAACGGACGCAAAGAAAAATGTAGAGGCAGGATGCATCCTGCCTTTTTTTGCCTGCATCTGAAAATTTCCAACCAACATTCATCATTCAATAACTGCGTTTATATTGTTTCGTAGGGAACGGTCGCGACCGTTCCCTACATTCATTTGTCTACGTATGATCGTCATTGCCGTCCCGGTTCTCTTTAAAAAAACTATGATAATAAGAATCGGGGTGGCGGAAATATTCTGCCTGCATCTGAAAATCTCCGTTAATATGTTTTTTTATAATTCGTGTTAACC
>QNDG01000341.1 GCA_003645915.1 Candidatus Zhuqueibacterota bacterium
GCAGAGATTACAGATGAATTCACATCTCTTTTTGATCCCGGAATTACTGTACCTGACGAAATTACATTACTTACATCCATAACAAACGAGCAGTGCAAATCACAGCCGAAGTTTTCGGATATGTTTGATGATATTGTCCGTTTTATCGGTAAAAGTATAATTGTTGCCCATAATGCACAGTTTGATCTGCAATTTATCAGAAACGCAGTAGACCAGGACATGATTCCGGAAGAACTGAATCGTGATTACTATCTGGATACTTTGGAACTATCCAGAATTCTTCTGCCGAATCTCTCTTCCCATTCACTTGAAAATCTTTTAAGCTATTTTAATATTGAAATTTCAACGCTTCACAGAGCTTTGAGTGATGCAAAAGGAACAGCATATGTTTTTCTTGAACTTTTAAAACGTATTAACCTTCTGGCACGTAAAACTCTGCATACTTTGAATCTTCTTACAAGCGGAAATTTCTCACCGCTGTCCGAGATTTTCTCAAGAGCGGAAAAGCTGGCAAATAAAGATCCTGATGCGGACATTAAGGAGTTATTCTCTCAGAAAAACATTATCGGTTCCGGAAATGCTGCATATTCCGGTTCTTCCCGAAAATCAGAATTAAGCGAAAACCTTGTTGAAGAATTTTTTGCGCCTGCAGGTTTTCTTTCCGGAATTTTTCCGTTTTATGAACCCAGACTTGAACAGCAGGAACTTGCAAAACTTGTAACAAGAACCTTTAACAGGAATGAGTTCCTGCTTGCTGAGGCAGGAACCGGTGTTGGTAAATCTCTGGGATATCTTGTACCTGCAGTTGTATGGGTGCAGAATAATCCGGGAGAGAGAGTTGTAATATCAACAAACACAAAAAACCTTCAGGATCAGTTGTTTTACAAGGATCTGCCGCCTCTTTTAAAAAGCAGGGGAGTAAGTGCGGTACTGCTTAAGGGAAGAGCAAATTATCTGTGTCCTTTAAGGTGGCAGCATATGATTTCAGAAGGCTTTAATTATCTTTCTCCTGACCTGAAAAAGAACCTTTTAAATCTTGTTTTATGGGCGGAAACAACCAAAACAGGGGATATAGAAGAAAACCCCGGGTACAGAGGCCGGGGTTCGGATTATTTATGGTCATTGCTTAATGCTGATTCAATGCACTGTAAAAGATCCGCATGTCCCTATTTTTCGGACTGTTTTTATCAGCGGGTAAAAAATGCGGCAATGTCCGCAGGGATTGTTGTTGTGAATCACTCCCTTTTGTTTTCCGATGTTGCTTCCGGACGTCAGATTCTGGGGCAGTATGATACTTTGATTATTGACGAAGCTCATCATGCGGAAAACAGCGCATCAAACTGTTTAACAAGAGGATTGACTGTCTGGAACTGTTTTGAATTAAGTGACAGAATCTCAGGAAATTCAAATACAAAAACAGGCATTATTCCGGTTTTAACGGAAACAGTTAAAAAATTAAAAGATCAGAATGCAATCAATGAAGCGGAAAAACTTATAATACAGTTGGAAGATTTTGCTTTGGAATTTCGGGAAACATCAGTGCTGTTTTTTGAAAAAGCGCTGGTGCAGGCAAGAGAGTTAAACAGCAGTAAATCGTTCAATAAAATAAGGATTAAAACTGAAAACAGTCTTCCGGTTTTTGAATCCGAAGAGCAGGCTCAGATTAAAAGAGTGTTAAAAAAAATAACAAATTCCTTAGAGCGTATTGCAGAACTGGCAGAGAATTACGGTGATATGAGCAGAGAACTGTACAATGCGGTTAATGAGATAGAAGCTGTAATTTCAGCTTCATCAAAGATTGAAGAAAGCTTTAGTTATTTTACAGGAGCTCTTCCTGAGCAGGATATTGTATGGATGGAGATTGTGGAACAGGCGAAAACTCCGAGAGTGGATTTTTATTCGGTGCCTCTTAATGTGGGAAATCTTCTCGCAGGTTCTTTATATCCGGGACTAAAAAGATGTGTTATGACATCTGCTACTCTGAGAGTAGGTGACTCTTTCGAATATATCAAAACAAGACTTGGCCTTAATCTGATTGAGAGTGAAATGGTTAACTCTGCAGATCTGGGTTCACCTTACAGTTTTAAAAACCAGGCGCTTATGCTGCTTCCTTCTTTTATAAGTGATCCGAGAAACAGGGATTTTGAAATAAGTGTGGGGACTTTTCTTGAAAGATTGATTTATGAAAACCTCAGAGGAACACTTGTCCTTTTTACATCTTATTCCATGCTTGTGAATGTAACGGGCTATCTGGCGCCTTTGTTTTCCAAAATGGGAGTGACTTTATTAAGCCAGAAACCGGGAGTAAGCAGAACTGTGCTGCTTGACCGTTTCAGGAAGAATAAAAATTCGGTACTTCTCGCAACAAGCAGTTTCTGGGAGGGGATTGATGTGCCGGGTGAATCTCTTGAACAACTGGTAATTGTAAAACTGCCGTTTAGTATGCCTTCAGAACCGGTTGTTGAAGCAAGAACAGAAGATGTGCAGAAAAAAACAGGAAACGGATTTATCAATTATTCAATACCAGAGGCTGTGGTCAGGCTAAGGCAGGGTGTAGGCAGACTGATCCGCTCTCACAGAGACAGAGGGGTTGTAATTATTCTTGACAAACGTCTGATATCGACCTCTTACGGAAATATTTTTGTATCTTCTCTGCCTTCGAACCTTGAAGTTATTAACAAAGAAGATGTTTTTTTCGGCAGAATAAAACAGTGGTTTAATGACAGTTACATTTAAGTTAACAGAATATTTGAAAATTTTTATTGCTCTTAATTCTAAATTCCTTAAATTTAAGGACATAAATTAAGAGCAGTGTTTAAAATAGGTTGTAAACACAAAGCAGATTGTTAATTAATAACAGATTAACAGGAGCAAGAGAAAAACCGGGAAAAATCAAAGGGGAAAATATGCACAATGATAAAATTGTTATGGAAGGACTTACTTTTGACGATGTTCTTCTGATTCCGCGGGAATCGAGCGTTCTTCCGCGGGAAACAGACTTAAAAACAAGGCTTACAAGAAATATTTCTATAAATATTCCTATTCTCTCGGCAGCAATGGATACTGTTACGGAATCGCGTCTTGCAATTGCAATTGCAAGAGAAGGTGGTATAGGAATTATCCATAAAAATCTTCCTGCGGAAGTTCAGGCTGCTGAAGTTGATAAGGTAAAAAGATCAGAAAGCGGAATGATTTCAGATCCCATACATCTTGAACCGGATAAAAGCATAAGAGATGCTTTGTCAATTATGCGTGAATACCATATATCCGGTATCCCTATTGTGGAGAATGAAAAACTTGTAGGAATCCTTACAAACCGTGATATCCGGTTTGAAACACACCTGGATCAGCCGATTAAAAATGTAATGACAAAGGATAATCTTATAACTGCCAAAGTGGGTACAAGTCTTGATCAGGCAGAAATAATTTTACAGAAAAACAGAATTGAAAAACTGCCTATAGTTGA
>QNDG01000342.1 GCA_003645915.1 Candidatus Zhuqueibacterota bacterium
CAAAGCAATTATTGCAACTTCAAGGAAATTACTTGGAATTATTTATGAAACATTGAAAAACGATTGGGTGTTTGAAGATTTCGGTTGTGTCCTTAAATTTGTGTAAAAAGGCATATTATTGAAAAAGTGCCATATTCTTCCTAAATTAAAATGACAAAATTAATTTAATTTTAAAAAAAGAAAGGAAAAAATATGGCACATAAAAAAGATAACGGATTAATCAGAGAAATGCAAAAAGTTTTGTTGGACGATTCGGATTTTCTTAAAAAGCTGATACAAGAGAATCTTCAAAAGATATTAGAAGCAGAGTTTGAGAGCAAAATACAGGCAAAGCCTTACGAAAGGACGGATGACAGGCAGGGCTATAGAAACGGAACTTATACTCGTACACTAAAGACCCGTGTAGGGACACTGGAACTTCAGGTCATACGTGATCGAGAAGGTAAATTCAGCACGGAGCTATTTGATCGTTATCAGCGAAGCGAGAAAGCATTAGTTCTTTCACTGATAGAGATGTACATAAACGGAGTATCTACCCGAAAGGTAAAGAAGATAACAGAGAAGCTTTGCGGTACAATGATCTCCAAGAGTACAGTAAGTGTATTAACGAAGGAGCTGGATAAGGATATATCAAGGTGGCGCAATCGTGCTTTAACGGAAGAATATCCATATCTGATGGTAGATGCCAGATATGAATCAGTGCGTAAACACGGAGTGATAGTTAGTCAGGCAGTGTTAATAGTAATAGGCATAAGTAGTAAAGGATACAGGGAGATACTGTCAGTAGATGTAGGCGACAGTGAAGATGAACAAACCTGGACAAATATATTCAGGAGACTGAAGGTCAGAGGATTAAAAGGTGTAACTTATGTAGTATCTGACGATCATTCCGGACTTGTTAAGTCAATAAAGCGAGAGTTTCAGGGAGCAGCCTGGCAGCGTTGTCAAGTCCATTTTATCAGGAATTTCATGAGTAAGTTCAGTAAAAAAGAGCGTCCTGATTATTTACGTAAATTAAAAGATGTATTCAATGCTCCTGACATAAGACAGGCAATAGAACGTAAGGATAAATTGGTCATAGAATTAGAATCGTATAAAAAAGAGATATCAGAATGGCTTGATAATGAGATAGAGTCCTGTTTCTCAGTATATAGTCTTCCTTTTGAACATCAAAGACGAATGCGTTCAACAAACATGATTGAAAGACTTAATCAGGAACTTTTAAAGAGAAGCAGAATTATAAGAATATTCCCCAATGTTGATTCTATTATAAGATTGTTTGGGAGTATGTGCATTGAACAATCCGAGAAATGGCAAACTGGGTATAGGTATTTGGATATGACTCTGCCTCGTCCCAAAAAGAATCAACTGGAACAAAACAGGTTTAAAAAAACAGGGTAGACTAAAAAACAATGCTAAGGAAGAATTTTACACAAAAATTTGGACTTGACTCAAATAAACACAAGCCTACAATATAAAATTACACGTTTTTTATTAAATCACACTTATTTCAATACTTTACTCTTGCATTATTTACATTCAAAGTCTATATTAATATTCGAAATTCACAGGAACTATTGATGTTGCAGAAACTATCAATTATTTTAAATCAGCTTGTTTTAAGGGCATATTCTTTGTCTTTTTGCAAGTTTATAAATTATTCAGGCTAATAAATACTTTTGGGATTTTTTTATTAAGCCGCCCGATTAATACAAAATCCAAGCGGCTTAATGTTGCTTTATTTCAGAGATATTTTGTTATCAATAATAATATCACCCGTAATCTGCTTTAGCTTTAGTTCATTAATTTTAGCACTATATTTACTTGTTTGCAGAACATTTTTGGATTTTATCAAATTAAGCTGTGCTTCACGAAATTGAGTTGTAGTAACCTGCCCTAATTGATAGAGGTCATAAGTTCTTTTAAAATTTAATTCAGCGGCTTTCAAGTTCTGGGTTTCAAGTTTTAAAAGTAACCTACTATTTTTGTAAGCTTCGTATGCATTTATTACAGAGCGCTCCAGTCTTCGTTTTGAAAGTTTTTCCAATATGGATTGATTTTCCGCTAATAATTTAGAATTCTGAAAAGCAATTCTCATCTGCCCGCCGTTAAAAACAGGCAAGCTTACATTAAGACCTGCTCTGATTGTTTTTGACATATTATCAAAACCGATAGAATTATTCTGTCCGGTCCGGCTGTATCCTACTGACCCTGTTAAATCAAATCGCGGCAGCATTTGTGAGAAAGCACTTATTTTGCTGTATTTTGCCTGTTTCTTCTGCTCAATAGCAATAAGATATTCAGCATTTTCTTTTTCTGCTTTGAATAGAAGATTTTCCAGATTTTCTATTTTTAAAAAAGTAACTGTAGTATCAACAGTAAACTGTAGTTTTATTTCACGATTCAATAGTTCGTTTAGATTCCTTCTTGCCTGATTCCATAAAAATATTGAATTTACAACATTTACGCTGTCAGTGTTAACTGCAACATTTGCAGAAAGAACGTCAATGCTGGTTCCGCTGCCATATACATTCTTTTCTTCAGCCCTTTTAAGTCGCTCCTTGCTTATCTGTAAAGCTTCAACAGCAATGTTTAATCCTTCAAAAGAAGAAGCTGCCTGATAATATGCCTGCCCCACAAGCAAAATTGTATTTTCAATATTTTTTCGTGCTTCTAAAAGGCCAATTCTGCCTGTTGATAAAACTTTTTTCAGCCTGTAAATATTACCCATTCCATCAAAAATTGTGTATGATATGTTTGCACCTACACTGCTTGTTGTATAAGTTCCGGAAATTACCCCCGGTGCATCAGAATCCGTATAGTTTACACCACCGGAAACAGAAAAACGGGGCAGTATTTCAGCCTTTGCTGCAGAGGCAGTGTTCCTGGCAATTTCAGCACTGTTTTTAGCAACAGAAATCTGCATATTTTCTTTTAAAGCAATTGATATTGCCTTTGACAGATTAAGCTTTTGTTGAGCAGCCACCGTAGAATGGAATATTAAAAACAATCCAAAACCAAATATAAATTTTTTCATAGTATTTCTCCGTTGTGCTTTCTCAGTTTGATTGTTTCTTTAGGAATAATTCTTCCTTAACAGCCGGTTCAACCTCTTCTCTTGAAACCGGCCTTCTTTTTATTATACTTATTAACAGCACTTTAATTTTGTTTACAATAGACAACATTGCTGGCATCATAAGAAGTGTCAATAAAGTACCGAATAGAAGCCCGTATGCAACAGAAATAGCCATTGGAGACAAAAATTGAGCCTGATGTCCCCTTAGAAAAACAAGGGGGCCCAATCCGGCAATTGTGGTTAAAGATGTTAACAGAACCGGCCTGAACCTTGAAGTGCCGGCATGCATGAGAGCATCTGTGAAAGTTTCTCCATTCTTCAGTCGCCTGTTCATTGCACTAACTAACACTAATGAGTCATTTACGATAATTCCCGCAAGTGCAATAGC
>QNDG01000343.1 GCA_003645915.1 Candidatus Zhuqueibacterota bacterium
GTTGAGTATAAAATAGGAGGTTCAGTACAGGAACAGGCAGATTCTTTTAAAGACCTTTTTACTGCTATGATGATGGGAGTTTTACTTGTGTATCTTGTAATGGCTGCACAATTTGAATCTCTTATTGATCCGTTTATAATTATGTTTTCAATCCCTTTTGCAATTGTTGGTGTTGTGTGGGCTTTGCTTTTAACTGGAACAATTTTAAGTATTAATGCCTTTATCGGACTTATTATGCTTGTAGGTATTGTTGTAAATAATGGAATTGTTCTTATTGATTATACTAACCTTATGCGTGCAAGGGGATTGTCTGTATCAGAAGCAGTTGTTGTTTCAGGCAGACGCAGATTAAGGCCTGTATTAATGACAGCTTTAACAACAATTTTCGGTCTTCTTCCTCTTGCTTTGAGCACTTCGGAAGGTTCAGAGAGCTGGGTTCCCCTTGGAGTTACTGTTATTGGAGGTCTGTTTGCTTCAACTGTTATTACTTTGGTTTTTGTTCCTACTCTCTATTCAATTTTTGAAGAAAAGCTCAAAGGGAAACGGCTCTTCAGAGAACTGGAGGATTAAATTATGGATAAGATGGTAATTTTAGTGTACAGGTCTGCAGATGAAAAAGAGATAACCCATTGTGTTTCGGAGTGTGATATAGCTGGTTATACAAAAATTCCAAAAGTTTACGGAAAAGGGAAAACGGGTGGTGCAAGATTCGGTACTCACGTATGGCCCGGAGAAAACGAGATGATGATTGTTTCTTCGGAAGAGCTCCGGATACAGGATCTGCTGGAAATGATAAAAGAGAAAAAATCACAGAACCGGATTAAGGGTATAAAGGCTTTTGTGCTTCCTGTAGAGCAGGTTTTATAAGAACAAGATACACAAGGGCGCTTTCACAGCGTCCTTTGTGATAATGAATATAACACGGAAACTGCTGATGGCGAATGGCCGTTTTCTGCATAAATGTTATTAAGACAGAATGTTTACGCAGGGAATGCATATATGCATTCCCTACATTAATTAAAAAGAATATTTGATAAAGTTTTCACACAACCGCCCAACTTGGTAGGGAGTAAAAACTTCTGAGAGATAACAGTAGTTCAATCCCACATCGCATTTCCGTCCCGATTCTGACTATCATAGTTTTTTCTGATAGAGAATCGGGACTGGAAAAATATCCATACAGAGAACGACGAATGCAGGGAACGGTCGTGACCGTTCCCTACGGTAAATACCATTAATACGGAATTTTTGTCATTTTCAAAATGAATATTAAATATTGATTTGAGATTTCAGAAATTTTGCGGACAAAGAAATCTTAAATCAAAAATCAGTGTTCGGTGTTCGATATTCTGATGATTTATTACCCTCCCAGGTATAATTCCTCTTTTAAAAACATGCCTGTGTATGATTTTTTAATTTTCGCAATATCTTCAGGTGTTCCAATTGCAACAATTTTTCCGCCTTTGTCTCCTCCTTCGGGTCCTAAGTCAATGATCCAGTCAGCTGTCTTAATTACATCAGGATTGTGTTCAATAACAACAACTGTGTTGTTTCGCTCTGTAAGCCGTTGTAATACGGAAAGAAGCATTTTTATATCTTCAAAGTGAAGGCCAGTCGTAGGCTCATCCAAAATATACAGTGTATTGCCTGTTGCTCTTTTGGAGAGCTCTCCGGAAAGTTTTATACGCTGTGCTTCCCCTCCGGACAAAGTTGTAGCAGGCTGTCCCAGTTTTATATATCCTAATCCCACATCCTGTAAAATTTCCAGTTTTTTCTTTATTTTCGGGATTTTTGCAAAAAATTTCAGAGCTTCGGACACAGTCATATCAAGAATGTCTGCTATGGTCTTTCCTCTGTATTTAACTTCAAGAGTTTCTCTGTTGTATCTTTTGCCTTTACAGACCTCGCATTGTATGTAAACGTCAGGCAGAAAGTGCATTTCGATTTTTATTATACCGTCGCCTTCGCAGGCTTCGCATCTTCCGCCTCTTACATTAAAACTGAAACGACCGGGTTTGTATCCTCTTATCTTAGCTTCGGGAAGCTGTGAAAAAAGCTCTCTGATGTGCGTAAAAACACCTGTGTATGTTGCAGGATTGGAACGGGGAGTCCTGCCTATGGGGGACTGGTCAATATCAATAACTTTATCAATGTACTGGTATCCTTCAATAGAATCAAAAGGAAGCGGAGATTGTTTTGTGTAGTACAGCTTTCTCTTTAAAGCAGGATAGAGGGTTTCATTTATCAAAGTTGATTTACCTGAGCCTGATACACCGGTTATACATACAAACAGTCCAAGAGGAATATCAATATTCACTTTTTTCAGATTATTTCCGCAGGCTCCCTTAATGCTGATTTTGGCATGTCCCGGTTTTTTCCTTATTTTGGGTACAGGAATACATTTTTTACCGGAAAGATATTTACCTGTCAGAGAATCGGAGTTTTTCATTATATTTGCAGGAGAGCCTTGTGCAACTACTCTGCCTCCGTTAACTCCTGCACCCGGCCCGAGATCAACAACATAATCTGCGGCAAGAATTGTGTCCTTATCGTGTTCAACAACAATAACAGTGTTGCCGATATCCCTCAGTTTAATAAGTGTATTAATCAGTCTGTTGTTATCTCTGTGGTGCAGTCCGATGGAAGGTTCGTCAAGTATGTAAAGAACCCCCATAAGCTGTGAACCGATTTGTGTGGCAAGTCTTATTCTCTGGGCTTCACCTCCTGACAGAGTTGATGTTGTCCTGTCAAGAGTAAGATAATCAAGACCCACATCTCTTAAAAATTTTAAGCGTACATTAATTTCCTGCAGTATCTGATGAGATATTTTTAACTCTCTTTTTGTAAGTTTTATATGTTCAAAAAAATCAGCAGCTTCCTTTATTGACATGGAAGATATTTCATGAATAGCCATGTCCGCTATCTTTACAGATCTGCTCTCTTTTTTTAACCTTGATCCTCCGCATTCAGGGCAGGTCTGAACATTCATATAGCTTTCAATCCAGTTTCTTATGCCCTGAGATGTTGTTTCTCTGTACCTTCGTTCAAGATTTTTCAGCACGCCTTCGAATTTGTTAATAAAGGTTCCTGCTGTTTTTTTATTTGCTGATTCATATTTGAATTTAAATTCTCTGTCGCCTGCGCCGTAGAGTATTATATTCCTGTATTTTTCCGGCAAGTTTTTAAAAGGAGTATCAAGTGAAAAACCGTACTCTTTTGCAATTGTTCTCAGCCTGCTGAAATACCACCCGTCTCTCGAATTTCCCCACGGTTGAACAGCTCCCTGATTTATGCTTTTATTTTTATCAGGGATTACAAGATCAGGATCGATCTTCATAATAGAGCCAAGACCGTTGCACACCGGGCATGCTCCGTAAGGAGAATTAAACGAAAACATACGGGGGCTTGGTTCTTCATAACTTATTCCGC
This sequence comes from Candidatus Zhuqueibacterota bacterium, assembly GCA_003645915.1. Taxonomy (GTDB): domain Bacteria; phylum Zhuqueibacterota; class QNDG01; order QNDG01; family QNDG01; genus QNDG01. The sequence goes on from QNDG01000343.1 coordinate 3,430, forward strand.
AGTGAATGCATGCAAAAAGTGCTGAAA
>QNDG01000344.1 GCA_003645915.1 Candidatus Zhuqueibacterota bacterium
AAAATCCTCGTCATTTGGAGGACACCCATAATTTGAAGTCTTTACAGGTATTCCTATTTTTCTAAAAGCCCGAGCTATTTTATTCCTTGCAGATGATGCACCTGCTGCAAAATCCTCATTCATAATAATAACTCCTTCATTTTAATTATAAAAATTGAAAAACATAACAATAAGCTGAAAGCTTCTTAATATCAATTTAAATTATTTTTCAGCTTTATACATCTCAATTCTTACAACTTAAACTTTTTGAAAACTACCAATAATTATCACCTATTATTCTTAACTCTTCCAGCGTTTCTTTATAAGGCTGTCTGAAAACCCCGTACTCTGTTATAAATGCAGTTACAAATTCTGCAGGTGTCACATCAAAAGCGGGGTTATAAACATCTGCTCCGTCCGGGCAGGTCTGTGTGCCAAAGCCAAAGCAGATTTCATTTTTTGAACGCTCTTCTATAGGTATGTCTGAACCGGATTTCAGAGAAAAATCAAAGGTTGAAAGAGGAGCTGCTACATAAAAAGGTATTTTGTGTTTTTCAGCAAGAACTGCAAGACCGTAAGTTCCTATCTTGTTTGCAGTGTCACCGTTTGCCGCAATTCTGTCCGCTCCTACAATTACAGCATCTATTTTGTTGTTCGCCATTACAAAACCTGCTGCAGAGTCACATATCACAGTAACAGGAATACCCTCCTTAACCAGTTCCGCAGCAGTAATTCTGGATCCCTGCAAAAGAGGTCTTGTCTCATCCGAAAAAACCATAATCTTCTTACCTGCTTCAACTGCAGCATAAACAACTCCGAGAGCGGTTCCATAATCTGCTGTTGCAAGAGCTCCTGCATTGCAGTGAGTAATTACAGTTGAGACAGAAGGCAGAAGCTCTGCTCCGTTTCTGCCAAGTCTTCTGCATCTTTCCCTGTCTTCTTCAAGAATCGTTTCTGCTTCTTTTAAAAGAGCATCTGTTATTTTTTGTGCCGAATTATTCTGACCCGAACTAAGGATTTTAAGCATTCTGTCAATAGCCCAGAAAAGGTTTACAGCAGTAGGCCTTGTGGATTTCAGAAGGTCAGCAGCCTGCACTATAATATGTTTTAAATCTGACGGATCGTTTCCCTTAAACGAAAGAGCAGCCAGTACAATGCCGTACGCACCTGCAATACCTATAGCAGGAGCGCCTCTTATCTTAAGCTTGCGTATGGCATCGGCCATATCATCAACATTTGAAATTGTGATATAGTGGAATTCTGCAGGCAGAAGGGTTTGATCTATAATCCTGACAATGTTATCTGCAAATTCTATTGTTTTTACAGGCAATATCACTCCCCCATAATCTGCACTACTATGCTTCTGTGCCGCGGTCTGTTATCAAAATCAATTACAACAATCTGCTGCCATGTGCCCAGCAGCATCCTGCTGTTTGAAAACGGGATTGTAAATGATCCGCCGACAATAGCAGCTCTTACATGAGCCGAACCGTTGCCGTCTCCCCATGTGTCATCGTGATGATATCTTTTGTTTTGAGGAGCAAATATTTCAAATGCCTCAGGCAGATCCTTTAACAATCCGGGTTCATACTCAATTGTCGTAACTCCTGCTGTGGAGCCTGAAACAAAAACAGTAATCTGCCCTTGTGTAAAGCCTGTTTCTTTTAATAGTCCGGACACCTGCTGTGTGATATCAATGATGTCAGTAAATCCCTGAGTTGAAATCTCTACACTGTCTGTAAAAATCTTCATATTTCAAAGAATCTCCTCAACTTCCTTTAAATCCGGAAAAACGGAAAGGAATCTTTCAACAAACTCTTCTTTTGTATATGAATGATTTTGAGGTCCGTCAGTCTCAATTACGTATGTTGAAGCAAGGCTGCCCATGCACCCTGCTGTTTTCCATGAAAAACGGTATGATAATCCTGTTAAAAGTCCTGCTCTGAATGCATCTCCCACACCTGTGGGGTCAACATTTTTCTTCTCAGGAACCGGTGGTATTTTAAAAACCTCTTGTTTTGTAATTATTTCAGAACCTTCTGGCCCCAGAGTAACAATCAAAGTTTCCGCAAGATCCGCAATTTGATCTTTATTAAGGCCTGTCTTTTTGGAAAACATACTAAGTTCATAATCATTAACTATTAAAATTTTTGCACCTTTAGCGCCGTTTAACAGAGCTTTCTTATCCAAGCGCACAATTTGCTGCCCCGGATCAAAAACATATTGAAGCCCCAGTTCCTTACATTCGTTTACATACATTTCCATTGCTTCAGGATCATTGGGGGATATAACTACAATTGTATCAGATTTCAGATCCAGATCTTTTAATGATACCTCTGATGCTGCTCTCATTGCACCCTGAGCAAAAAAAGCAATCTGGTTTCCTTTTTGATCGGAGCTTGCAAAAAACGAAGGAGTATATTCACTTGTAATAATTTTTACACCTGACAGGTCAATACCAATATCCTTTAAAGCATCCCCGTATTCAGGAAAATCCCGGCCTGCAACTCCGATTAACAGCGGTAGCTCTCCAAGAAGTGCAAGATTGTAAGCTATGTTTGCAGCTGTTCCGCCTCTTCTTTTTTTAAGGGAGTCAACCAAAAAACTGACACTGATTGAATCAAGTTTATCGGGAATAAAGTGTTGCGAAAATTCTCCCGGAAACGACATAAGATAATCATAGGCAATGGAGCCTGTTACAGCTATTCTCAATTTATTACCTCCTTTTACAGACTGATAAATGTTTACATTCTCTCCGGAGCAGAAATCCCCAGCAGTTTAAAGCCGTTATAAAGCACTGTTTTTGCAGCTTTACACAGAGAGATCCTTGCAAGAGTCAAATCCTTATTTTCCCCGACAACCCGCATTTTATCATCAACTTTGCCCGCATGCTGGAATTTATGATAAAGGGTCGCAATTTTCTCAAGATAACCGGTCAGTTTATGCGGTTCAAAATTCAAGGCGGATTTCTCCACTACTTCCGGAAATTCAAGAAGGCCTTTTATCAAATTAATCTCTTCTTCGGAACTAAGCATAGATACATCACCCTGCTCATCAGTATTAAAGCCCTTTTCCTTAGCATGACTTATCACACTGCATATTCTGGCATGGGCATACTGTACATAAAATACGGGATTTTCATCTGACTGCTTTTTAGCAAGTCCTATATCAAAATTCAGGTGGCTTGAAAAAGTTCTGTTAATAAAAAAGTAACGAGTTGCATCTGTTCCCACTTCATCTATCAGTTCATCGAGAGTGACAAAATTTGCCTTTCGGGTTGACATTTTTACGGTTTTACCGCTTTCAGTCAATGTTACAAACTGGTGGATTAGCACTGTGATCATTGAAGTATCATACCCGAGAGCCTTAACAGCAGCCAGCACATCCGGATAAGTTGCAATATGATCCGATCCGAATATATCAACAATTTTATCAAAACCTCTCTCTATCTTGTTTTTGTGATA
>QNDG01000345.1 GCA_003645915.1 Candidatus Zhuqueibacterota bacterium
GCAATTACTTTTTTGACTCATATTCAAACTTAAAAACTCCTCCAAAAACACTGCTTTGCAAAGGAAACGGAGAGATTATTGATACATTGAGCGTTGCGGATATCTCGGAACTGGACTCTCTTAAATTATTGCCTCCTGAGCTGGTTAAGTTTAAAGCTGCCGATGAAAAAACCGACCTCTTCGGTCTTGTTTTTAAGCCGGCTGATCTTGATACTACTAAAAAATACCCTCTTTTGGTTTATGTTTACGGAGGCCCCTGGGCAAAACTGGTTCATAACAGATTCCAGTCAGGAGGATATTTACAGAGATTGGCTCAATTGGGGTTTATAGTTTTTATAATGGATAACAGAGGAACAACACAGAGGGGGAAAGCATTTGAAACAGCGACATATTTAAAATGCGGACAGACAGATCTTGATGATCAGGCCGCAGGCGTAAAATTTCTTTCAAAAAGAAGTTATGTTGACGGGCAAAGGGTTGGTATTACAGGAAGTTCCTATGGTGGATATATGACCTGTATGGCTCTTTTAAGAAAACCGGATATTTATCATGCAGGTGTTGCAATATCGTCTGTAACTGACTGGAAAAACTATGACACTATTTACACGGAAAGATACATGCAGAGACCTGAGGATAACCCGGATGGTTACAAAAAAGGCTCGGCTTTGAATTATGCGGGGAATCTTAAAGGTAAACTGCTTCTTGTTCATGGCACAGTTGATAATAATGTTCATCAGTCAAACACAATTCAACTTATTCAAAAATTGGTTGAAGCAGGCAAAGAGTTTGATTTAATGTTATATCCGGAACAGAGACACGGAATAGCAGGTATTAACGGACAACATTTAATGAATTTGACTGTTAATTATTTTTGCAAATATCTGAAAAACGAGGAGGAAAAATGAAAGAAGAAATAAAGAAATTTACAATCTTCGCTTTAATAACAGCAATGTTTTTTATCGTCGGATCTTGCAGTAAAAAAAGTAAAGGAGACCTGACAAACATAAGAGGACTTGCAGACACCGTAGGGTTCTCAATGACAAAAAAACAGATTGAGGCAGTTGTAAAAAGAGCTGAAAAAGTAGAAGGAGACTCTCTGATTGCAGAAAAACTTCTTTTAAAAGATCCGTGGATTGCAGGAATATGCCCGCATGACGACCATGTTTATGCAGGAAGAGTTTATGTGCATCTTCTGCATAATATTAAAGCAAAAAGAGTCGTAATTTTCGGTGTGGGGCACAAAGCATGGAAATGGGGAGTAAGGGATAAAATTATTTTTGATGACTTTGATTATTGGAGAGGGCCTTATAAGCCGGTTCCAATTATGAGAGAACTTCGGAAACAGATTATCAGTAAACTGGATACTTCCTTTTATCTGGTATCAAACAAATATCAATCACAGGAGCATTCAATTGAAGGTATTGTACCATTTCTGCAGTATTACAATAGAAAAACAGAAATCCTTCCCATTATAATTCCATATATGAACTGGACAAGGATGGATTCAATTGCAAATGCGCTTTCGGAGATAATTTCAGATATTGTTAAAAACAATAAGTGGAAACTTGGAAAAGATATTGCTTTTATAATGTCAACAGACTGTGTGCATTACGGAGATGACGGTTGGGGAGGAAAAAATTATGCTCCGTTTGGAGTTGGTGAAAAGGGGTTTAAAGCAGCAGTGGACAGAGATTATTATTTGTGCAGAAATTTTCTTGAAGGAAAGATAGATACCTCAAAAACAAGAAAATTTTTATATACACTGGTAGATAAAGATCTTTATACCTATAAAATTACATGGTGCGGACGATTTTCCGTTCCATTCGGGCTGGATTTTCTTTATCATCTTTCAGCAGATTTTAACAGAGAACCATTTTCCGGTAAATTGTTAAGATATGCTACAAGCTATGATCTTGGAAGACTGCATATAAAGCTTGATAAACCAGGTATTACAGCGCCCCGCTCTTTACGACACTGGGTTGGATATTGTGCAGTAGGCTATAAATAGACTATTATTATATTTTTTTCTATCCGGATTATAAAACTGCGCCTGGCAACAGGTGCAGTTTTATAAAAACTATGAATTTTTTTAGTTATCTGCTATAGTGTCACAAACCCATCCTTTCTTTAATTTTTTCAATAGATAAATTGATTTTTTACCATAAATTTATTAAACTACACGCAGTTAAATTAAGACAGGATTTTCGGAGAAACACAGCATGGAAGATTTCAGAAAACACGTTAAAAAGAATATTGTCTTGTTTGACGGAGGAATGGGCTCTTTAATTTATCAAAGAGGCATTTTTCTTAACAAGTCTTACGATGAACTCAACCTTTCAAACAGGGATTTTATTCTTTCAATACATAAAGAGTACATCTCAGCTGGCGCTGATGTAATTGAAACCAATACATTCGGAGCAAATTTTTATAAGTTGAGAAAATACAACCTACAGAAGAAAGTGGAAGAAATTAACATAAAAGGAGCGGAAATTGCTGTTGAGGCAGCTGATAGCAAGGTTTATGTGTGTGGTTCGATAGGACCATTGGGAGTAAAGATAGAACCATGGGGAGAAATTTCATACAAGGAAGCACGCCAGGCATTTAAAGATCAGATATCAGCTTTAATCAAAGGCGGAGTTAATATCCTTTTATTTGAAACGTTTCAGGAGATAACAGAGCTTAAACAGGCAATTTACGCAGCAAGGGAAGTTACGGATATTGTGGTTATAGCACAAATGACAATCAGGGATGATGGAAAAACAATTTACGGACTTTCTGCAGAAGAAGTTGCCTCTGAATTATGTAAAACAGATGCAGATATTATTGGTATGAACTGCGCAGTAGGCCCCAAATCCATGCTTGAAAATCTTGAAAAATTTATTCCTTTCAGTTCAAAGCCTGTATCAGTAATGCCAAATGCAGGAAGAGCTCAGTTTATTGAAGGCAGAACAATTTATATGTCAACTCCGGAATATTTTGGAGTGTATGCCAGAAGATTTATTGATGCAGGTGCAAGAATTATAGGAGGTTGCTGCGGCACTACTCCAGATCATATAATGAAAATGGCTGATTCTGTACGCCAGAAACAGGGGAGGCAAAGTATAAGAATAGGTAAGGTTAAAGACTTATCAGGAGATTATTTTAGCCCGGAAATTGTAAATCCCGAAGAAAAATCGGAATTTGCTTCAAAACTTTACAATGGTAAGTTTGCAACAATGGTGGAGATGGTGGCACCCAGAGGGAATGACCTTACAAAACATATCAGGGGTGCTAAACTGTTAAAGGATTCGGGAATTGATGTTATTAATATACCTGACGGTCCAAGAGCGTCTGCAAGGATGAACGGTATGGCTCTTGCCTGCAAAATTCAGCAGAATGTAGGTATTGAAACAGTGCTGCACTATACATGCAGGGATCGGAACATAC
>QNDG01000346.1 GCA_003645915.1 Candidatus Zhuqueibacterota bacterium
AATTTCTTTATCCGGAATGGAAAAAAGTATCTCTTCAAGAAGAGTACTCATTATTGTCTGCAGTCTTCTTGCACCTATATTTTCCGCACGCTCATTGACGCTCGTAGCAGTATTTGCAATCTCTTTTATTGCTCCTTTTGTAAACGTGATTTTTACACCTTCTGTCTCAATCAAAGCAGTGTACTGTTTAATCAACGCATTTTCCGGTTCAGTTAAAATTCTTATAAAATCATCTGTTGTTAATGTATCCAGCTCAACCCTTATTGGAAACCTTCCCTGAAGTTCCGGAATCAAATCCGACGGTTTGGAAACATGAAAAGCGCCTGATGCAATAAACAGAATATGATCTGTTTTGACCATTCCGTATTTTGTAACAACTGTAGTCCCCTCAACAACAGGAAGTATGTCTCTCTGAACTCCCTGCCTTGAAACATCAATGCCTGAGCCCTCACCTTCGCCTGCAATTTTATCTATTTCATCAAGAAAAACAATACCGGACTGCTCCACTCTTTTAACAGCCTCTTCAATAACCTTTTCCATATCAATCAGTTTCTGAGTCTCTTCGGCAATCAGCACCTGTCTTGCTTCTGAAACCTTCATCTTTTTTCGTTTCCGCTTTTTGGGCATCATACCGCCAAAAAGATCCTGAATGTTCAGTCCCATCTCCTCAATACCCACAGGAGAGAATATCTGCAGCATTGGATGAGAATCAAAGGTCGTGTCTATCTCAACTATCCTGTCTTCCAGTTCACCTTTTTCAAGTTTTACACGGAACTTCTCTCTTGTTCTGCTCAATCTTTCTTCATCTTCATCAGCTGATTCCTGTTTGTCCGAAAACATATCTTTTGAAAAATCAAGAGTCTGCTCCTTTGTATGCGATTCTGCAGGAAAAATTAAATCAAGAAGCCTTTCTTCTGCTGCTTCCTTTGCTTTGTCCTGAACCTCAAGGGTCATCTCCTGTTTAACCATGGAAACAGCAAGATCCGTAAGATCCCTGATTATTGATTCCACATCTCTGCCCACATACCCTACTTCAGTAAATTTGGAAGCTTCCACTTTAATAAAGGGCGCTCCCGCAAGCTTTGCAAGTCTGCGTGCAATTTCAGTTTTACCTACTCCTGTAGGTCCGATAAGAATTATATTGTTGGGCATTATTTCATCACGCAGATCTCCGCCTACCTGCTGCCTTCTCCACCTGTTTCTCAGAGCTATTGCAACCATCTTTTTGGCTTTATCCTGCCCTATAATGTACTTATCCAGTTCAAAAACAATCTCTTTGGGGGTCATACAGAATCTTTTATCTTCACCCGGTCTTTTCTGCAATTGTAAGCCTTTCTTCTAAATATTACAGTACTTCAATATTAATTTTATCATTTGTATAAATACATATTTTTGAAGCAATCTTTAAAGATTCTTTAACAAGGTCTTTGATTTCAAGGTCACTGTATTTAACAAGCGCACGGGCAGCAGCCAGAGCATAAGGTCCGCCTGAGCCTATAGCTACAATATTGTCATCCGGTTCAATAACATCACCTGTGCCGGATATAATCAGCATATTGTTTTTATCTGCCACAGCGAGCAATGCTTCAAGCTGGCGGAGATATTTATCCGTACGCCACTCCTTTGCCAGCTCAACAGCTGCTCTCGGTAAATTCCCGTTCCACTCCTCTATGGATTTTTCAAATTTCTCAAAAAGCGCAAAAGCATCTGCTGCTGCGCCTGCAAAACCTGCAATAATTGTATCATTGTACAGTTTTCTTACCTTTGACGCTTTTTCCTTCATCACATAGTCGCCAAAAGTCACCTGTCCGTCTCCTCCGATTGCCACCTGAGAGCCTCTTCTCACTCCCAGAATTGTAGTTGCATGATATTTATATTCCATAAACTCTGCTCTCTGCTTTAGACCTTATTCTCTTTCCACTCTGATCTGTATATTTGATGCTTGACATTTCTGCACACTATTTTATTCTCTTGATATATTTAAAATAATCCGATTTTGTAGTAAGAATAAGAGTTGTAACCGAATCAATGGATGTTTTATAAGTATGAAGAGTTTTGATAAATGCATAAAATTCAGGATCAGAATTATAAGCCCTGGCATATATTCTTGTTGCCTCTGCATCTGCATTTCCCTGGATCTCCTTTGCCTTTCTGTAGGCTTCGGAAGTAATCCGCTGGAGCTCTTTCTGTTTTTTCCCCTGAATTTCCGCCATCTCTCCCTTTCCTTCCGAACGGTATCTTTCTGCAATACGCCTTCTTTCGGATATCATTCTTTCGTAAACCTTTTTTCTTACCTGCTGCACGTAATTTATTCTTTTAATTCTCACATCAACAAGATCAATACCGAATTTAACGACCTGAACCTTGGCCTGCTCATAAATCTTTCTTGTTATTACGTCTCTTCCGAGAGAAATTTTACTTCCCTGAGACGTTGAATCCAAACTGAGTTCAGAATCATTAAATTCAAATTTTCTGTTTGTATTACGCACAAGCTCAACAAGAAGATTATCCGATACAAAATCTCTTGTTACTGCATCCACAATATCGTCAAGTCGTCCCTGAGCTCCGGTTTCATTACCTACGGACTGGAGAAAAGTGAGAGGATCAACAATTCTCCATCTTGCAGTCAGATCTATCCAGATATACTTTTTATCCTTTGTAGGAATCTGATTAGGATCACCGTCCCACGCAAGAACTCTTTTTTCAAAGAAATGAGCCTGCTGAATAAACGGAGCCTTCCAGTGAAGACCGGATTTTATAATAGGACCGCCCACGGGTTTTCCGAACTGAGTAATTACAACCTGCTGAGTTTCAGACACAGTATAAAATCCGTTAACAAGAACAAGGAGGAGAACTACCACAACAACTGTCAATAGGATATTCTTTAACTTCATTTTACTCCTCCTTTCACATCTTTTTGAAGATCAAGGAAAGGAACAATACCTTTCTGGTCAATATCTATAATATATTTCTTATTAACTCTCGGCAGAATTTCCGAAAGAGTCTCAAGGTAAAGCCTCTTTCTTGTAACGTCTTTTGCATTTCTGTACGCACGCCACACAGCAAGAAAGTTTGCTGCATCTCCCTTTGCTCTGTTGATCCTATCCAGAGCATATCCCTCTGCAGACTGAATTGTTTTCTTTGCTTCTCCCTTTGCCTGGGGTATTGCTTTATTGTAATCCTGCCACGCCTGGTTAATCATTCTCTCTTTTTCCTGTCTCGCCTCATTCACATCATTAAATGCAGGTTTCACAACATCAGGCGGGTTTACATCCTGAAGTTTAACTGTAACAATGTTTATTCCGGATTTATAATAATCAAGAATTGACTGGAGACGCTCTTCCACATTGTTCGCAATATCAATTCTTCCTGTTGTCAAAACTTCCGTAACACTGTGATCCCCGACAACTTCCCGCATTACA
>QNDG01000347.1 GCA_003645915.1 Candidatus Zhuqueibacterota bacterium
AGCGCATCCTTTATGGGCAGGCTTTGCCCTCACCTTGTTTTTTATTCTAAACTGATAAACATTGTTATCCGGGCATCAAAAATTGCAAAAAAAGGTGCATATGACGGAGAACAGTGGGTAAAGTCAAGTTATGACACAATAAAGGCCATGGAATCCGTAGGAACTATATTTGAGATCCGGAATATAGATATTGTCAGGAATCTTAAAACGCCTGTAGTGTTTGTGGCAAATCATATGAGTACTCTTGAGACATTTGCCCTTCCCTGTATGATTCAACCATATAGAGATGTAACTTATGTTATTAAAGAAAGCCTGGCTACTTATCCTGTTTTTAAACACGTGATTCTTGCAAGAAATCCCATAATTGTTACAAGGGATAATCCAAGAGCTGATTTTACTACTGTTATGAAACAGGGAGCTATAAATCTTCAGAAAAATATATCGGTAATTATTTTCCCGCAGACTACAAGAACAGATAAAATTGATCCTGCTAAATTTAACTCCATCGGAATAAAACTGGCAGCAAGAGCAGGCGTTCCGGTTGTACCTGTAGCGCTCTTCACAAAAGCATGGGGAAACGGAAAAATTATTAAAGATTTTGGTAAAATAGATCCTTCTAAGAAAGTATTTTTTGAATTCGGGGAACCAGTTAAAGTGGAAGGAAACGGCAAAGAAGCTCAACAAAAAGTAATGGATTTTATCACAGGCAGACTTAATTCGTGGGAATAGGAATCTGCCCGGAAGAATCCATTCCTCCGGGCCCCATAGACTCCGTTATAAAAAAATCTTCCTGAATTTTTCAGGATGCTGCAGCAATGTTTTTTTCACCTGCAGCTTGCGAGACTTCTCTCATGCGGTGATGACTCGAAGAGCTTGAACCATTATCTCTGTCTCTTGTCATTGTTACATTACCCTGGAAGAATGCTTTGTCTGAAACAAGCACAGATGGAGCATGAATGTCACCGACATACTTACCAGAATCTCTGATTTCAACCTTATCACTGGCAGTAAGCTTTCCCTCAAACTCACCTTCAACAATAACATTTTCAGCTTTTGCTTCTCCTTTAAACTTACCGGATCTGCCGATAATAAGCAATGCAGACAATTCTATCGTACCTTCAAGTTCTCCGTTAAGATAATAATTGTGAGTTCCCTTAACATCGCCTACAAGCCTGATGCCCTCGAATACAACAGTTGTATTCATTTTTTTTGCTTTTTCCAGAGCCTTTTGATCAAAATCCATTTGTTTAACCTCCTCTTATTAAATCCCAAAAAAGTCCTTTTTTGGATACTTGTCCTTGTGCCTGCATAAGTTACTTAAGCAAATGCTGTGCCATTAAAAGCATATCGACGCACTTGTTATCAATCTGTTTTTATTATAGTTATCAACATCATTGGATAAAGCTGGATAAAATTGAAATATAAATATGATACTTTTTCCCTGGCATGTGGTAATTTTTAATCAGTAATTTTTATGCAGTAACATCTATTACAAATCCCGGTGATTCCGGATCCTTTTCATCTTTAGGAACAGTTTCTTCCTGGTGCTCCGAAGTATTCACAAATTCCCTCTCATATACATCTTTTTGTTCTTTTTTGCTTTTTCTTTTGTCTTTCTCTTCTGATTTCTCTCTCTGCCTTTTTACTTCAATATTTTCCTTAATCATCTCTTCATATGAATCGGCAGAACGTTTGGACACACCAGCACCGGCAACATTTCTTATTGGTGAATCCATATGGGATGGTTCGATATGATCAGACATCGGAAAATCTCCTTTTGTCTCTTAATTAATCTTTAAGAGCCTGCTCAATACTGCTTCTTAATTTAATAAGAGCCTGGGTATGAATCTGAGATATTCTCGACTCCGAGACTTTTAATACAACCGCTATCTCTTTCATAGTCATTTCTTCATAATAGTAAAGTGTAATTGTAAGTCTCTCATTTCTTGGTAATTTTTGTATTGCATTTATTAAAATATTCTTTAATTCGTGCTGTTCAATATTTATTTTATTTTCTTTTGCATAACTTACAGAAGCAAGGTTGGTTGCAACTCTTCCCTCATCTCCATTATCCAGTACATCCGACAGAGAAAGAAACCTGATAGGACTTAAACTGATAAGAATATCACGGTATTTATCAATTTCTATTCCAAGTTCGCCTGCTATCTCCTGTTCGTTGGGGCTCCGCTGAAGACTTTTCTCAAGTTTCCTTACGGCTTTCTGAACTTCCTTAACCTTGGTTCGTACTGACCTGGGAAGAAAATCATACGATCTTAATTCATCAAGAATTGCTCCCCGGATCCTCGGAACTACAAATGTTTCAAATTTTATTCCTCTTGAAGGATCAAATCTGTCAATAGCATTAATAAGGCCGATTATGCCTGAATTCTCAAGATCTTCCATAGAGAGATAAGAAGGCAGATGTGAAAACATACGTACAATCACGAACTTAACAAGACCAAGGTATTTTAAAACTATCTTCTTTTTTACGCCTTCATCTCTGGTTTTAATGTACTGTTCCCAGAGTTCTGAGGCATTATCATCTTTTTTAACTTGTAGAGCAGGTTCCATCAGAAAAATTCACCTCTTTTCTATTTATTACTTGTCTTCGTTTGATCATCTCCGGGACTGCCTGCATGACCGGATTGATGGGTATGATGATTAAATTGAGAAGAATAGAGTGTTGTAAAAAACACCATTGCCACGACAAGTCCCCCTGCATAAGTTGTAAAAAAGGCAATCATGCTTCTCCACATTGCAGGGAGAAATCTGACTCCTGTAAAAATTCCTATGCAAAAAACAATAATGCTGCTTGTTAATGAAATTGTAAAAAGGAACTTTTTCATTCTGTAAACCTCCCTGCTATTTGTTTTATACATCTGGATGCTGCGGATTCCGGTTTAAAATTAATAACAGGTTTTTGCAGCATCACTGCTTCTCTTACATTTTTATCATTGCTTATAAATCCAAGATAACTGATCTTTGCACCAAGAAAATGTTCTACAACAAGAGAGAATCTTTCAAAGACCTCTTCCGCTTCTTTTCCTGATTTTACTAAATTAACAACTATTTTAAATTCCCGGTCAGGTTCAATACTGTTCAGCACTTTCACCATTGCATATCCATCACTTACGGAAGCTGGTTCCGGCGTAATAAGAACAATCAAGTGGTCTGCAATCTGGGCAAAATCTACAATTGTCTGCGAGAAACCTGCTCCTGTATCAACTACTATAAAATTGTCAGACAGTTTATGGTTGTATATTTCTCTGAAAAAATCATCCTTTACATATTCATCAAACATGTCCACATTACTAATACCGGATGGGGATGAAAATATAGTAACACCCGACTCCTCGGTAACACCCAATGTTTTGCTTTTACTTCCTGCTAAAACATCCGGAAGAATTCCTTTTTCACTGC
>QNDG01000348.1 GCA_003645915.1 Candidatus Zhuqueibacterota bacterium
GTTATATTTAAGATTGAAATCGAAAAATTATTAAGGTTAACGTGGTTTCAGCCTGATATTATTAACATTATCGGTCCCCTCTTTCGGTCAGACTGAGGGAAGCTCACAATGGCGTAATTCCGCACGGTCATTGACAATTTTTCAGCCAGGAGATGCAGTAAGAATAAAAATATGGCAGTTATATCAGGGGAATACCCAAAACAGAGACATAAGCGGCGATTATACAATTAAGCCAGACGGGAATATTATTCTGCCTCTTGTAGGAAAAGTTCGTATTAAGGGGCTTACTGATTATGAACTTGAACAGACATTAAAAGATAAGTACAGCGAATATCTTAAAAATTTCTATGTGAGTGTGCAGCCGTTAATCAGGCTTACACTTCAGGGTGCATTTATCAGGCCGGGAGCTTACAGAGTACCCCCTTCCAGTTCATTATGGGATGTTGTAGCTCTGGCAGGAGGACCTCAGCGTAACTGTAATCTTGAAGGTCTTAGAGTGGAAAGAGGGGGAAAGGTTGTAATAAAGAAATTACTTGGAAGCTTTGAGCAGGGTGTGTCACTTGAAGAAGTAGGTATTGAATCCGGAGATCAGATTATAGCACCGAGAAAGAATGAACTTAACATGGCATTTCTTGTAGGTATTATAAATTTAATGGCTTCGGTGCTGTTGTTATATTTAAGATTGAAATCGAAAAATTATTAAGGTTAACGTGGTTTCAGCCTGATATTATTTATGATTATGGAGATTTATTGAATGGAAGAATTTTTTGATGAGCCGCAGGTAGAACAGTCAAGTGTTGATTTAACAAGATTTGTAAGGGCAATTTTTAAATCGTGGTGGTTTATTGGAATAGTAACAGTTGTAATTTCAGTTCCATGGCTTTACTATGTAAAGACCCAGCCTCCGTTATATGAAGCAACAGCTCTTATTACTTTTGATAATGTAAAAGACATTTCACCTACAAAAATAGAAAACAGGATTTTAAGACTTAAAAGCCGAAGTTTTGCAGAGGAGGTGACAGCAGACCTGGGATTAACATTGAAAATGAAAAAAGAAAACCACCTGCCTCCGCTAAAACGTCATGAGGTTTTTTCCCATTTTTCCACTACACATAATCCTGTACCAGGTGATTATAAGCTGCGATTTTACCCGACCGGTTATTGTGCTTTTTATTATAATAATGTAAGGCTTGACAGCCTCCATGTGTCTAATTTTGTCAGTGATACGGTTTTTTACAATGGCCTTAGATTTTCTTTAAGAGATGATGTTGTAGGAAGACGGTCGGTTATTCGTTTTACCATTAACCCTTTTCAGGCAACTGTTAACAGTTTAAGATCAAGAGAGAAAATTACTAACAGCAGAACCGGAAACCTGATGAAAATAACATTAAAGGATACAAACCCGGTTCTCGCAAGCAGAACTGTAAACAGACTGGCAAATATTTTTGTTGAAAAAAGTATGGCAATGAACCGTGAGGAGGCAACACTTTTAAGTTCTCATCTGCAAAAGGAGTTAAAAGTCGCAAAAGAAGAGCTTAATAAATCCGATTATGCATTGAAGAGATTCAGAAAACAGCATCCTGTAAGTTTGAGCAAACAGAATGAAAATACTGTTAATAAATTAAACACATTGGAGCTTGCAATTAAAAGTAATAATCTTGCAAAAAGAGGACTTGAAATGCTTTTAAGAAAGCTTGATCCGAATGTGACTGATATTACATCAGGTATTTCCGCAAGATATGTTTACAGGCAAATTCCTCAGCTTCCGATTTTTCAGGATGATCCTGCAATGTCTATACTAAGCAGAAATTTGACAGATCTTGACAGGGCAAGAAATAATCTGATAAAAAACGGTTTTCCTGTGAATAATCCTGATGTTATTGAAATAAGCGAAAGAATATCCACTCTTGAAAACAGAATTTACGATATGGCTGTAAACAAGGTCAAGGAGCTGGAAAAAGCAAACAGTGATATGCAGCAACAAATTTCAGATTTAAAAGGCCTTCTGGATGTTCTGCCTGATGAAGAGAACAGACTGATTAATCTTACAAGAGAAAGAGATACCAATGAAGAACTGTACAATATGGTTCTTAAAAGATTTAAGGAGGCTCAGATTTCCGCTGCAAGCGTTACTGAGCAGGTTAATGTTCTTGATCCTGCTGTTCCACCGAATGCACCTATCTCGGGAAGTAAAAAGATTAAGGCAATTATTGGAATTTTATTCGGGCTGTTTTTGGGAATAGGAGCAGTTGTAACAAAAGAGCTTCTTGATAAGAGTGTTAAAACTCCGGAGGACGTAAAAAACTATCTTAATCTTTCGATTCTTGGTGTTATACCAACTGTCACGTTTAAGAATCTTGATCTGCCTGATGATGAAAAGGCAAAAAGTATCAGTTCACAGATAGTTACCCACGACTATTCACCGACACCTGTGGGGGAAGCATACAGAAGTTTGAGAACAAGCCTCCTTTATTCAAAGAGATACGGGAAGATAAAAACATTGGTAATAGGCAGTGCTGCTCCGGGAGAGGGTAAATCATTTACTGCCGCAAATCTGGCAATTACAATGGCTCAGCAGAAGTCCAAAACTCTTCTGATAGACGCTGATTTACGACGAGGAGTGCTGCACAATACTTTTGATTGTCCTAAAAAACCAGGGTTTACAAATTTTCTTTCAGGTACAGCAACTCTGTCTAATGTAATGTATGATACATATATACCCAATCTGTCGCTTATTACTTGTGGAACACTTATTCCCAATCCTTCGGAACTGCTTGGTTCTGACAGAATGAAGGAATTTATCAAGGTTGTGTCCGAAGAATTTGATTTTGTAATTTTTGATACTCCTCCTTTAATGGCTGCAACAGATGCAGTTATTCTCGGCACACTGGTTGACGGTGTTGCAGTTATAATCAGGTCAGGAATGACTAACAGGGAAAATATAAAAAGAAAGCTTGAGCTGTTTGAAACAGTACAGACAACAGTTGTAGGGGCAGTATTAAATTGTGCAGGTGTTGATGTCGCACATGAGGGATACAGTTATTACAGATATTAACGGAGAGCGTTTGTGAAAATACTTGTTACCGGAGGCGCAGGTTTTATAGGATCGCATTTAACAGAATTTCTTCTCAAAAAAGGAGACACAATAGTGTGTCTTGACAATTTTAATGATTATTATGATCCTGAAATAAAAAGAAGAAATATTGAGAATTCACTTAAAAATAAAAATTACACACTGATTGAAGGTGATATTTGCGACGAGAAAGTTGTGGAGGAGCTGTTCAGTACCAACAAATTTGATGTAGTCGTGCATCTTGCAGCAAGAGCAGGAGTAAGACCTTCCATTGAAAATCCAAAACTTTACCAGAAAGTAAATATTGAAGGTACGATGGTTCTTCTCGATGTAAGTGTTCGGTA
>QNDG01000349.1 GCA_003645915.1 Candidatus Zhuqueibacterota bacterium
GACGCTTCTTCTTTGTTCATCATATTTGCCACTGCAGAACGAAGTAACTTTTCTACCGGAAGGGCGCTTCTCTTCTGCGTAAAATGCAGGATATTGAGCGCCTGCCCTACAGACTTTCCCCGTACAAGGTCTGCTACAAGCCTGACCTTACGAGGAGACATTCTAACATATCTTGCAACTGCTTTTGCTTCCATTACAGAATCTCACTCTCTTAGATACTCACCATTTATACTATTTTCTATCAGCCTTCTTGGTGCTGTGGGTTCTAAAAGTTCTGGTCGGAGAAAACTCTCCCAGTTTATGCCCCACCATATTTTCTGTGATAAATACAGGGATAAATTTCTTCCCGTTATGAATGGCAATTGTATGTCCCACAAATTCAGGAGGAATCATACTTCTTCTTGCCCAGGTTTTTACAACCTTTTTAGTGTTAGACTGATTCAATTTCTCAATCTTTGCCAACAATTTCTGATCAATATACGGACCTTTTTTAATGGAACGAGCCATCCTATACTTCCTTTATCCTCTACGTTTTTTAACGATGTATTTGTCTGATTTCTTACCCTTTTTACGGGTTTTTAGACCCTTGGTCTTTTTACCCCATGGTGTTGTAGGATGTCTTCCTCCGGAAGATTTACCTTCACCTCCACCCATAGGATGGTCAATGGGGTTCATAACAACTCCCCTAACCTTGGGGCGCCTCCCGAGCCATCTGGATCTTCCTGCCTTACCGATTTTAATATTTACATGATCCTCATTTCCAACCTGCCCAATGGTTGCACGGCACTTTGAAAGAACCATTCTTACTTCCCCGGACGGTAATTTAAGAAGAGCATACTTACCTTCTCTTGCCATAAGCTGCGCAGAAGTGCCTGCACCTCTTACAAGAATTCCACCTCCGCCGGGGTACATCTCAATATTGTGTACATCGGTTCCAAATGGAATCTTTTCAAGAGGAAGCATATTACCTACACTAACATCCGCATTGTCACCGGACATTACAGAATCCCCGACTTTTAAACCTCTCGGAGCAAGGATGTATCTCTTTTCTCCGTCAGCATAAAATAAAAGAGCAATACGGGCAGTTCTGTTGGGATCATATTCAATTGCTACAACTTTTGCAGGAATATTGTCTTTATTCCTCTTAAAATCAATAATTCTATAAAGACGTTTGTGGCCTCCGCCTCTGCGTCTCATAGTTACCCGTCCCAGATTATTACGTCCTGCCTTTTTACCGAGCGACTTAACCAGAGACTTCTCAGGTCTGTCCTTGGTAATCTCTTCAAACGTAGATACAGTTTTGTATC
This sequence comes from Candidatus Zhuqueibacterota bacterium, assembly GCA_003645915.1. GTDB lineage: Bacteria > Zhuqueibacterota > QNDG01 > QNDG01 > QNDG01 > QNDG01. Next base: position 1,308 of record QNDG01000349.1, read on the forward strand.
TCTGCGACGGTGTTCTCGGTCTAAAACTCTTTACTGGCATATCTTAAGTACCCTCAAAAAAGTCTATTGTAAATCCTTCATGCAGTGTAACAACAGCCTTCTTCCAATTAGGCCGTCTTCCTTCAAACCTGCCCTGTTTTTTCAATTTCCCCATAAAATTCATTGTGGCAACTTTTTTAACTTTAACATTGTAGCCTTTTTCAACAGCATGCTTAATTTCAATTTTGTTTGCCTTTTTGTCTACAACAAAAGCCACTTTGTTTTCGGTTTCCTGAAGTCCCGATATCTTTTCAGTTACCAGGGGATGAATAATTACTTTCCTGTTTAACTTCACTTGCTTAGGCCCTCATTTAACTTTTGTATGGCGCTTTTATGAACCACAACCTTATCAGCTTTAACAACATCATATGTTGAAAATTCATCTGATCTTTTAACACTGAAATTAACTATATTTCTGCTTGACAGATAGACATTTCTGTCAGTATCATTCACAAGCAGCAATACTTTATTATCTGCTAAGTTTAAACTCTGTAAAAGATCATACATCTGTTTTGTTTTAGGCTTCTCAAAGGTAAAATCTTCAACAGCAATAATGTTGTTCTCTTTTGCCTTGTAAGAAAGAGCTGAACACCTTGCAAGCTTTTTTACCTTTTTAGGCAGGGACTTTTTATAGGTATGTGGAGTTGGTCCGAAAACTCTTCCTCCGCCTACCCAGAGAGGTGATCTTATTGTACCTGCTCTTGCAGTTCCTCTGCCCTTTTGACGCCACGGTTTTTTACCGCCACCCTGAACCTTTGATCTGTTCTTAGTAGCTGCAAGTCCAAGGCGTTTATTTGAAGCCTCAATTGTAATTGCCTGCCAAATGGCATGGTCATTGGGTTCTATTCCAAATACCTTTTTGCTGAGCTCTATCTGCTCACCTGATTTGGACCCGTCAATTTTGTATACGTCGAGTTTCACACTACCACCTATTCGCTGTTTCCCTAATTCCGAATCTCCAAGATACTGTTTCTTGCACCCGGGACTCCGCCCTTGACAAGCAGAAGATTTCTGTCGGGAATTACCTTTAAAATTTCAAGGTTATTAACAGTTATCCTGTTTCCTCCTCGACGACCGGCCATTTTTAAGCCTTTTAACACCCTTTTGGGCGTAGCTGACTGTCCAATAGAACCGGGTGCTCTTAACCTGTCAGACTGTCCGTGGGATTTTGGACCTCCGCTGAAACCGTGCCTTTTTACAACACCGGCAAATCCGCCACCCTTTGAAATTCCGGTAATTTTCACTTTCTGTCCTACAGTAAAGATATCAACACTTATCTTATCGCCTTCTTTGACATCCAGTTTAAAATCACGGAACTCCCTTAAAACTCTGTGAGGCGGGATTTCGGTTTTTTTAAAGTGTCCTAATTTGGGCTTGTTTACACGCTTTATTTTCTGCTCAATAAAACCCAGCTGGACAGCACTGTAACCATCTTTGTCTTTTGTCTTAATCTGTACTACCGGGCATGGTCCGGCTTCTATGAGAGTTGCTGGTACTGAGCGTCCAGACTCTTCAAAAAAGCGTGTCATGCCAATTTTTTTCCCTAAAATACCACTCATTTCATGTTATCCCTGTACAATCTCAAACTTTTATTTCAACATCGACTCCGGCCGGCAATTCTAATTTCATTAACGCATCAACAGTCTTGGGTGATGCATTCAGAATGTCTATGAGTCTCTTATGAATCCTTGTCTCAAACTGCTCTCTCGATTTTTTATCCACATGAGGCGACCTCAAAACTGTGTAAACAGTCTTCCTCGTAGGAAGAGGAATTGGACCTGAAATTGCAGCACCTGTAGTTTTTGCGGTTTTCACAATCCTCTCAGTGGATTTATCTATGAGATTATGATCATACGCTTTTAATTTGATGCGAATTGTTTGACCAGCCACGATTTATTTACTCCTCTATCAACTTATTGCTATTCAATAATTTTACCGACAACACCTGCGCCAACAGTTCTTCCGCCTTCTCTGATTGCAAAACGAAGACCTTCTTCCATTGCTATTGGCTCTATTAACTCTACTGTCATGTCTATGTTATC
>QNDG01000350.1 GCA_003645915.1 Candidatus Zhuqueibacterota bacterium
CATCTTTATCCTGCAGAACAACGCCTTCTGACATATTATGGAGTATGCTCTCATGAAATTCTTTTAACCTGCGCATCCTTGTTTCTGCTTTCTTTCTCTCTTTGAGCTCTCTTTGAAGATATTTGTACAGTTCTGCATTTTCAATAGCAGCAGCTATTTGATTCGAAAGAGTCTCCATTGCCTCCATGTCATTTTTATTAAAAGCACGGGTTTCCTCACTTTGGATATCCAGGACTCCCAGTACCCTGCCTTTTTTACCAAGAATAGGTATTGATAATTCAGATTGAGTCCTTTCCTCACCTAACCTGAAAAAACTAAAATTTCTGTCCACATCACCGCTGACCTGTATCTTGCCTGTCTGGGCGGCAGTTCCTGTCATTCCCTTGCCAAAGGGGATCTTTAAACCAGGTTTTATCCCTGAATTTTTACTTCCTGCCTGCGAATGTAGCACCAGACACTTTTTATCATTATCTGCAAGAAACAATAACACCCAAAAATAATTGAACGACTCTTTAACAGCTGTGACAATTTTTTCCATTAGTTTTTTCTGATCAAGTTCTGTACTCAGCATTCTGCCCACTTCATTAATAAGAGCAGTCTGCATAATTCTCTTGTTTTTTTCTGCTTCAATCTTTTTTCTCTGAGTTACATCGTGAATTATACTTATCCATGCGGGTTTTCCCATATATTCAATTTCATCGGATAAGATTTCAACCTCAATCTTTTTCCCGCTTTTTGTAATGTGAGTATAATAATTCGGTTTATCGGTGTTTTTTTGATCTATTTTATTCTTAACCAATTCAAAATCTTTTGCAGGATGAAGATCAAAAGGAGTCATTTGTTTAATTTCATCATCACTGTATCCGTAAACTTTTTTAAATGCTTCATTGTATTCAAGAATTTTTTTGTTCTTTTTACTGAAAATAACAACAGGATCAATAATATTCTTAAATAAGGATTGATATTTTTCTTCACTTACTTCAAGTTTATGTTTGGTTTCGTTTATCTCTTTTTCAACTTTTCTTTTTTCGGTTATATCCCGGAAAATCAGGATTTTACCATTAAAATTATTATAAACATCAATTAGCGGAGAAATTTTATATTCAACAGGAATCATCTTTTTATTTTTCATTCTGAGCAGATGATCCGATACAAAAGTATTTTCATGATTTAAATAATCAACTTTTCTTTTGCTCCCCGGCTCAAAAATGAGAAAAATATCTGTAACAGGTTTATTTTTTACTTTATCAAAATTATACCCTGTTATTCTTTCTGCATTTTTGTTCATATGTTTTATACGATTATCTTCAAAAGCAATTACCCCTTCATCTATACTGTTAAGTATTGTTTGAAGAAGCAGCCTGTTTCTGCTGATTTCTGTTTCCATTCTTGAGCGGAACAATACCATCTCAATTGTAGAATGTAGTTCTCTTGTCTCAAATGGTTTTAACAAGTATCCATAGGGTTTGCTTAATTTTGCTCTTTGTATGGTCTGATTATCTGCATAAGCAGTTAAAAATATTATCGGTATATGATATTGCGATGTAATTTTATCTGCTGTTTCAATACCATCCATCTTACCCCGAAGCTGGATATCCATTAAAATAAGATCCGGTTTTTCTCTGTCTGCAACCTTTATTGCATCTTCACCCTTATACACAGAGCCAACAACATTATATCCAAGAGATGTAAGTTTGTCTTCAATCTCCATTGAGACAATTCTCTCATCTTCCACAATCAATATTTTTGCACTTTCCATAATCCACCTTCTGTGCATTTGTTAAAATGAATCTGTTATAGTATATATTACTTCACTACTATTTGTATGTCTTTTATCAAAAGGACCAAGTTTAATAAAACATTCTCCTTTAACATCAGTATTTAAAATTAACTCACGTGCACCTAGAAAACTGCCGGATGATTCTGCAACAACTCCCCCTGTACACTTTACTACTTTAACCTTTCCTATACCTGACTGAGCTGATCTACCAAACTGAACAGTAATTTTTTTCCCGTATTGTGTCGAGAACCAGGTTAAATAATTTTCCTGGCCCAAGAACTGCTTAAATGAGTTATTATCGGGGCCTATATCGGGTAAAACATCTACTGATAATTTATCCACACGACGGATAAATATTGTAACCGAATGACTGGCGTGGTCAGAATCACCAGACAAACCGCTGAATCCGAGAAGCATGGCACTCAATACGTATGGAAAAACTTTCAACCTATTATCCCCAGGCTAAAACGCCTATTTACTGTTTGAATCTTCCTGTAATGCCAATAACGCTACCAGCTTACCATCCTTTACATTTACAACAACTTTTGTATTTCCACTGTCTGCAGGTGCAAATATATTATACTCAGATCCCTGAATAACAGAAGGTATGGACATTTTAAAAACTTCCTTTCCACTGTTCTGTAATTCCGAGAAAAGGGACTTGAATCTTCCCCCCACCATATTAGCCACTTCTCCAATTGCATCCCGTATATCTTCACATGTTACTTTGGTACTGTCCAGACCGAGAAGAAGCGATGTAATAAATTTGGCAGTATCCGTACTGCACGTTATAGACACAAAACCATTCCACCCACCTGCAAAACCTATGGTTGCTGTATAGTGTTCATGCTTGGAAATATCGCCTCCTTCGTCATTATCACTATACGAGACTTCATATCCCATCATTGTTTTAAAAACATTCTCAATAGATTTAGAAAGAAGCATCTTTTCAATTTCTTCACTGATCATAATTACTCCGCCCTATTGTTTTTTTATACTATTTATTGAATTTTATACTTTTTTCATTGCAAGTTCTACATAGAAAATATCTTTACCTGTTGAAAAAGCAGCATAGTAATGGGGTGCATCAATTATTGCATGAGTCTCATAGTCTTCACCGCTTATAACAGAAGGCACTGATTGTTCAAATACCTGCTGCTCTGCATCAAGCATTTTTGCAAGTTCAGCTTTGAAATGACCGGCAATCATATTGGATATCTCACTTAAGGCATCTCTTACGTCTTCATTTGTAAGTTTGGAACTATCCATCTGAAGCATTGATGCCCCTATTTTTCTTGCAAATTCTATTGAGCAGTGTATTGCAGTAAGCCCCATGTAAACACCGGCAAAACCTACCATTGCAGTTACATGTTTACCGGGAATATCAATTTTCCCTTCAAATTCAATTTCCTTAACATCCATAAAGACCATACTTTTAAAAACAGTTGTGGTTGTATTAACAATAAGCTCAGAAAAATGTTTTTCCATTTTATTACCCCACTATTAAAATCTTTAAGAAAAAGTGCAATTTACAATTCCCTCAGCAATTACATCCAGAGGTAAAACATGATCAATAATTCCTGTATCAACACA
>QNDG01000351.1 GCA_003645915.1 Candidatus Zhuqueibacterota bacterium
ATACCTCTGTTCGGTGTTCTTCTTAACACGTCCCAGCTGTTATTAAAAAGATCTTCCGTAGGTGTTCCGTAAGGCAGATCAGGATCGGAAAATCCGGAAAATCTGTAATATCCCCGCAAATTCCCTTTAATGGAAACCTGAGCATCAATCTGCTTTATCTGTATTTTCTGTTCTTCAATATCAATCATTTTTTCAACAATTTCACTTCTGTTTTTCAATGCAAGATTAACTGCCTGATCGACATCAACATATACTGGTTCTACTTCAAGCTCTGTAATAACAGTAATATCCTGAGACAATGGCAGCCCTATAAGTTGTTTAAAAGCCTCTTCCTGCTCCTTTTTCCGCGATTCTGATGCTTTCAGTTCATTTTTATATTGGACAAGTTCAACCTCAGCCTGCATAGCCTCCACTTCTGCTGCCAGCCCTGCTTCATATTTTTTCTTTGTTGTCTCATAAATCATCTTCTGGCGTTCAACCTTTTCCTGGTTGATTTTGACTTCCTGTATTCTTCTGTACAATTGATAAAATGCTCTTGTCACCTGATAAACAAGATCAAGCTCAGATCTCTTAAAAACTTTGGACTGTCTTTCATAATTAAGTTCTGCTTGTTTTAACCCAAGTTTAAGCTGGTTTATTGTAAAAAGCGGTTTGTTAACTATTGCACTCAACGAAGTATAAAACTGATTTGATTTTAAGTCAATACCAGGATTTAGAGGTGAAGGTGTCCAGGAATTAAGCTGGTATCCTTCAGCTCTGAAAGTAAGGCTTCCGCCTCCAAAAGGGATCCACGGCATCGGCTGTATTATGTCAAGATTTCCTTTAACCTGAAAACTGCCATATTGTTTGGGAACAGGATTGCCGTTAACAACTTCCACAAGTCTGAATCCTTCATCATAAACAGGGGCAGATATCTTGCTCAGAGCATAAGTTCTGTATCCTGCTTTGGCTGCCCATAAATTCCTCTCTGCAGAATATACAAGCTGTTTAATTGATTTTATTGTAAAACTCTCTTTAAGAGCAATGTTGATACTTTCATCTAAAGTAAGAACAGTTACATCCTGAGCCAAAATCACACTTTGTGATGTAAAGAACAATACTAAAATTAAAAAATACTTTCTCATAATCTGCATACTCCTCTATTCATAACGCAGGGATTCAATAGGATCCATCATCGCAGCTTTCCTTGCTGGGTAGATCCCAAAAATCATACCTATGCTTACAGACACTCCGAATGACAGAAAAATCGAGCCGAATTCAATTATTGTTTTCCAATGTGCATATGATGAAATTATCTTTGTCATTAAAAAGCCAAGTAGGATACCTACAATTCCCCCGGTAAAGCTCAAAAGCACTGCTTCTATTAAAAACTGACCCAAAATATCCTTTCGGGTAGCTCCTAATGCTCTTCTTACTCCGATCTCTCTTGTTCTCTCCAGAATGGAAGCAAGCATAATATTCATAATACCAATGCCTCCAACAAGAAGAGAAATACCTGCAATTGCACCCATAACAATGTTAAATATACTCTGAGTTTTCTGGCTCTGTCGCATAAGTTCCTCAGGTACAATAACTTTGTAATCCTGTAAATTATTATGCCTGATTGAAATCAAAGAATTTGCAATATTGGCAGCTTCTTTAATTTTTTCTTCATCTTTGATGTTAAGAATAATCTGGTCAACTTCCGGATCAGATTTACTTATTTCAAATCTGAAAGTGGCTGTTGAAATCGGGATATAGACATCATAATTCATATCCCTGTCTCCAATCCCGCCTTTACCAGTTGATCGTGGTTTTGGTTCCATCGTACCAATTACTGTAAACCACACATCGCCAATCTTTATGAGCTTTGATATGGGATACTTATACTGAAACAGCTCTTTTCTGACACTGTTACCAAGCACACAGACTCGCCGGGCCTGGTGCATATCCTGATAATTAAAAAAACTCCCCTGTTTTAAATCAATATTTAATACGTCTTTGAATTTCGGTGTTGTACCAACAAGAGTAACAGTTGTTTCATTGCTTCCTCTTGCTGCTCTCATATCTGTTATCTCTTTTTGAGGAACCGAGGCCTTTACAAGCGGATTAATTATATAAAGAGATCTGGAGTCGTCCATTGTAAGTCCTGTAGATTCAACTATTGTACCCCGTTCATCGTCTTCTTTTTCAATTGGTTCGGAGCGAAATATGACATTGTTCACGCCAAGCAGCTTTATCTGATCCAGAGCCTCTTTCTTTGCTCCTGCTCCTATTGAAAGCATAGCAATGACTGCAGCAACACCAAAAATAATTCCCAGCATCGTTAAAAAAGATCGCAATTTATGAGTTAAAATACCATTTAAACTTACTGAAAAACTTTCACGAAAATTCACTTTTAACTCCTGTCTCTAACCTATTTTTATTTGAAAAGTCTTGGAACCGCTGGATTTCTTCTTTTTTACAGGTGCAGCTGAATTTTGGTCGCTTTCACCACCGATTTCATCTAAAGGAATTGTCGGATCTCTTAAACAGACCTGTTCTCCCGCTTTTAGTCCTTCTTTTATCTGGATGAAATTGCTGCTCTTTTTACCTACAACAACAGGTCTCTGACTTACACCTCTTCTTGTTTTTACATAAACAACTGTTTTCCCTTCTTTTTCAAAAACAGCCTGAATCGGAATGTACGTAACATCTTTAAGCCTGTCTACAATTATCTGACAACTACAGGTCATTCCCGGGCGTAATTGTTTATCCGTTGAATCAAGTGTTATTTCAACATCAAAAACTTTAGTGTTAGTAGAATACTCCCTTCGTGCAAGAGAGGCCACTCTTGTAATTTTTCCGTAATAAGCCTTGCCTTCAAGAGCGTCAACAGTTACAACTGCATTTAAACCTGTTTTGATTTTATTAATATCTGTCTCATTAACAGTAGTTTTTGCCTGCATAACAGAAAGATCCGGTATTCCGATTACAGGAAACCCCGGCCACGGAGTGTCTCCTATCTGAACTTTTTTCATTCCTGATGCGGAAAAAATCTCTTTGTATACAACAAGTCCGTTTATAGGAGACTTAATTGTCAATTTTTCCAAAGCCTGTTGAGCCTCCTTCAGGTCTGCTTCAGCCTGTTTAACGGACAGTTCAGCTTTCATTAATGTGGCATTATCAATTATTTTCTGTGACTCTATCCTTTGTTCCGCCTGCTCCATTGCAGCTTTGGCCTTTTTCATGCTAAGTTCAGCGTCCTGCTTTCTTGCTTCTGCTTCAAACTGCATCATTTTCAACCGAAGCTTTGCTTGATCGTAATTGTATCTCTGAGTTTCAAGCTGGCTTTTTAATTGAGCCATATTTGATTCAATTGACGCTTTTTCACTTTCAA
>QNDG01000352.1 GCA_003645915.1 Candidatus Zhuqueibacterota bacterium
CGAAATAATTCCTGAAAGACCTGTCATAACTCTGTTTAATCAGCCCGGCTTTATAATGAATAATAATGCAGATGCAATAATTAGTGTTTCTGCAGACAGATCCTCTTTAATTATAGATGGCACTTCTTTTAGTTATGCCTTGAATCCTACTCTTGGAGATATGTCCAGCGCTATTGCAACGGCTGATATCTCCGCTCTAACGGTTACTACTTATGTGGATCAATGGAAAAGTAATAAAATAATTGCTCCTGAAACTGAGCTTTTGGTTTATAAAGATTCCAGTACTATTTTATATGTTTCTACAGCTTTAAGATATTTTGATACAGATAGTACTTCTTTTCTTGATACTACAAATTTTAAGGTTAGTGATGCCGGTAATTTTATTCTGAATACTCCGTTAGTTCGATACGACCGGTATGAAGCGGATTATATGGGTCGGGAATTTTTAGGGACAGGACAGGTAGAATACTCGACCAATTTTTTTATTAATCTTCCTGCCAAGTCAAAAGTAAGCGCCTCTTTTGAATATGATAATCTTGATCAATTTTATATTGAAGTAATGGATCAGAGGAATTTTTTTGAAAATGTTACTATTCCCAGAATGACCGAAGAGGCATATCAGTTGAATGACAATATAGGTCAGGGAGGAAATATTGTCGGGGATGAAGGTGCCGGTACTTCAGAAGGGGGTTTAAGTAATACAGAATATTTAAGACAAGATACTGAAATAGAGTGCCGTGTATTTGAAAATATTTATGATTTTTTCAGTGACCGTGTTGAAGCTATGGGTAATGAGATGGATGCCGCCTTCGGATTACGGTTATTTAACAATGATGGAGTATTTAATAAAACTGAACAAGAAGCGGGTCATAAAACAATAAACAGAATATTTCCTAATCCGGATTATACTAATTTTGAACCTATGAAGGTTAATCCCCTTACGGGATATTTCATAACAACAGGAGCGGTTTTTACAAACGGGTCAACCACAGTGACAAGTGTTGGAGAAAGTTACTGGTTGAGTCAACTTTCTTCTGATAATTATATAGGTCTTGCGGATTCAACAAAGCGTTATCCAATATCTGCCGTAGTTAATGATTCAGAACTTATTCTTTCAACTCCTTTTATTGAAAATTCAACTAATCTCTTAATTCATCCAGAAGGTGATACTTATACAGCTTCAACAAATTATCCTGTTTATGACGATGATGGAAATATGGGATTCAAAGTTACTGGTACAAAGAATAAAAATTTTGATTTGGATGATGGAGATGTATTTGATTGCTGGATAGACGGAGATTTAAGATCCTGTACTTTTAATGATCCCCCTTTTGTTCCTTTTATAATATATCTATTGTTTAGAGTAAAACGTATGACTGCTGATGATGTAGCTAAAGTTTTAACATCAGGAATTTCCGGATTAAAATGTACTGTTGAAAGGGTTACAGATCCTAATACAACTTTTGGTTATCGGGAAACACTGGTTTTAAGAGCTGATACTACATCTAATAAAATACAGTTAGGAACCGGAAGCGCTGTATCAAAACTCGGTTTTACTCCAGGTGAAATTGTCTATGGAAATAATGACAGAACCGATCATAACCCGGAATTGATACTTGATTGGTTGGAAGGATATGAACTGGGTACCAGAACAGACCCTGATCCTCTTATACCCGGAAATGAAATAGATGATTTAGTGGCTGTTCAGAATGCAGGATTAAGTAATAAATTAAATAGAATAGATTCAACAAATCTGGCAATAATAGATGATGCTTATGATAGAATTGGTACTGAGAAAGATTATCTGGCAAAAGAAAAAATCAGACTGAATACTGAAATCAGCGCTACTAATAAAATAATTGAGGAGCCTTCATTACCCTCTTATGCAAATACTTTAATTGCCCGGGATAATGCTGTAACACAAAAAAATGATTCTTCTGCAGGTACTGATATTGCTTATAACTATGCCGCGGATATTTATCCGGATTATCAGGGAAAACAAATAAACTGGAAATGGGCTCTTGATTTTACCTCTGAAAGTATACTTGTCAGAGGTATAGATTCAAATGGAATAGCGGTTCCTTATTCGACGGGTCCGGGTATTACGCCTATAGAGGGTCAGACCGGTTTTATACTGGATGCGTCATCAGATAATCCTATAATAAATGACAGAAAATTCCTCAATGCGGATTTATCTCCTCTTGGAACTATATATACACCTGATATAGTATATGAAGATACTTTATTATCTGTTCCGGGTACATGGACCGGTTGGGATTTATCATCATCTGTAGACGGTTCATATAGTATTAATAATCAAATCACATTTACATTGAATTCACCGGTTCTTTTTTATATTAAACAGGATCCATCTTTTACAACGCCCGTTTATGAAATAGATTCTTCAGCTTTAGTTATTAATTGGACAGAATCCGACGGGCCTCATAAAAATGAATTTTTATTTAGTGGCTATAGTACGATATCCGATTTAATAACGGCCCTTGATAGCATAGATGGTTTCAGTATAATTCCCGGACCTTATAGTGTATCAGGTTATGAATATGGGAATTTAAAATCTCTGTTATCTACAACTGTTTCAGCGCCTCCGGGAAATGTAATTTATTCGGGTACACAATCTCCCGCTTTCAGTATGTATTCTACAGACTTAATATCTCCTTTTTATCAGACCGATAATACAGCTCTGGTAATTGTGAGACAAGTAGGAGCCTCATTTTTTAAGAGCGAGTTTTTATATTCATCATATCCTACATTAAGTTCTTTGGAATCAGCTGTAGATGGGGTTACTAATGTTACGGTTATGAGTAAATTTGACCCTGCCTATAATTACGGTTTTTTGAGAGATAGTTCAGGAACAATGGCTTCAACTCCTCCAGGGAGTTCTGTCTATCTTCCCGAAACGCCGTTATTTAATTTATCCTTTGAAATGAATACATTACGTTTTGCTACTGATACGACTGCCTTGAATATTTATTGGGAAGAGAATTCTCAGACAATAACAAAAACATATACTTATGTAAGTCATCCATTAATCAGTGATATGAAAACTGCTATTGATTCGATTACAGGGATTGATGCAACAGGTAATTCACTATATGATTCTGAAAATGCCCGGGCTTTTAGTATTGATTCAGGATTAATAGATACAACAGCAGCTATTTACAGGGGGCTGAGAGGGTCTACAGTAGCTTATCAGACTATAAGTGATAAACTATATATTGAGAGAATTCACTTTGCCAGGGACCGTTCCAGTGCTCTTACAGGACGTGCTGCATATTTAGAGTTAAGAGAACCTGAAATACGGAATAATTTTAAAGCAGAGGAAATATTAAGAA
>QNDG01000353.1 GCA_003645915.1 Candidatus Zhuqueibacterota bacterium
GGCCGGAGAAAATCGAACTTACCCCTCTTTTGAAAACATATCTTTACTTGCACCGCACAACGGACATACCCAGTCATCAGGAATATCTTCAAAAGCAGTGCCCGGCTCAATACCGCTGTCCGGATCCCCTTTTGCGGGATCATAAACATAACCGCATACATCGCATACCCACTTATCCATTTTTTCACTCCTTGATTTAGACCAATTTCTTCATTTCAGTTAGTCTTCTAATGTGCTCTTTTTCTTCGTTTATGATTTTTTGTATAATATCTTTTACTCCGGATTTAACCATATCTTTTAACTGATAAAAAAACAGAATAGTGCCTTTTTCAAAACCAAGAGCAAAATCAATCGCATCTTTATCATTTTGTGATTCTAATGTAAAATTGATATTTTTATTCTTACCCATAAAAATACTGCTGTCAACCATGGCTTTTATGTATTTCCCCACATCCTCCCGGCCAACAGGCACACCCTGAGGATTCTCTTCAATAGTATCTTTTAATCCTTTAAAAATATGTTTATGGTTGATTTCCTCGTCTGCAAGATATGCAAAAAGCTGTCTTGTGTTTTCAGACAGGGCATTCTTTTCTGCAAGTTTATAAAATTCATAACCTGTTTCTTCTGTTGTGACTGCCATGTCTGTTATTTCGTGAGCGGAGAAAAAAGTTTCCATAAAAACATCCTGTTTTATTCTTCAATTTTGATAACTGCAAGAGACATGTCATCAGAAAATTCATTCTTTCCGGAAAAATCTATTAACAAATCAAATATATTTCTTACAATTTCTCCTGCAGATTTTTGTGAAAACTTTCTGATTGCCCTCACAATTGATTCTTTTCCAAACATCCTTGTTTTATCATTCTTTTCAGTTATTTCTGTTATCCCGTCAGAAAACACAGCCACAATATCACCTGAGTTCAAATTAACAGCAGTTGAAGAATATTCAGCATCTATATCTGCACCCAGAACAAGATCTGTTTTCTCCAGTGTAATGCACTGTCCGTTTTTTCTTATAATAATCGGAGTATCATGACCAGCAGACGTGTAGAAAAGTTTCTTTTTATCCGAAGAAATAATTGTATGAACAGCAGTGATAAATCTACACTTGTCTCTGCACATTTCCACAGCTTTTTTGTTCATCCTGTTAATTACAGTATCTGTTTTAAAAACAGAACCGGTTTGAAGAACCTCCTCCAGTAATCCGCCAAATACTTCCCGTATTTTTGCCCCCACCATTGACGGACTGACTCCGTGCCCCATAACATCGCACAGCAACACAGATAAACTGCTGCCTGCTTCATGAATATCAAGCAAATCTCCGCTTATAAAATTCAGGGGCAGTGAAACAGCAGCTATATCAAAATTTCCAATCCCGGGTGTTTTTTTAAACGTAAGTTCATGAGGAACAGCATACTTTATTCTTTTTGATGAAAAAGTTTCATTGTCAGGAACCAGTTCTATTAATTGTTTCACCTTTTTTATCTCATTCCTGATAAGCTGCTGATGGTTCCTCTCCTCTTCCGCAAGATGCGTAAAAAGTATTTCCGCTTCCTTTACACCAGCGTTTACTGCAGATTTTACATAATAATTGTAAGCAGCAATCTCCCTTTCCAGTGCTTTTGTAAGGATGTTTATAAGATGCTCTTTAAAATTATTCTGCCCCATTACCCGCTCATTTTTTTGGCAAAACAGTTGAATACTGACTGTGTATTTGTATATTCATCTTTTAACGCCAGATTTATCGTCTCTGGTATCTTTTCCGGATTTGGCTGCTTACCTTTTTGCTGATTATTGATTTGTAAGTTTCCAATTTTGAAGATTTCCAACGGGTTTGAAACAGTTATAAGTTCTGCCTTATATGCAATTTTAACAATTTGTCCCGACAAAATCAAGAGTTTTTTAGCAGCAACTGCATTAACCCGGAAATCTTCTGTCATCAGAACCCTCTCCTTGTTTTAAAATTTTACAAATTTTTCTTTTTCAACACCGCAAACAGGACATCTGTCAGGAGCATCTCCCGTATGAGTATAACCGCAAACCGGACACACATAAACATCTTCAATTTCAGCATCTTTGCCCTGCTTTACAGCTTCTTTTGCCTCTGCATACATTACGGAGTGAATTTTTTCAGCTTCAATTGCATAGTGTACGGATTTTATCGCGCCTTTTTCTCCCTGCAATTTTGCTACAGCATCATAGGCCGGATACATCTCTTCCACTTCAAAATTTTCACCGCTCATTGCAGCCTGAAGATTCTCTTCCGTAGTCCCCACTTCTTCAAGAGTTTTAAGATGATTTGTTGCGTGAACCTGCTCTGCATACGCAATAGCCTTAAATAATTTTGCTACATTCGGTTTACCCTCTTCTTCTGCTTTCTGTGCAAAGGCAAGGTATTTCATATGTGCCTGGCTTTCGCCTGCGAAAGCATCTTTTAAATTGTTCTCTGTCATTTTTCTCATAGTTTTCTCCTTTGTTATTAAGTTGTGCTTCTATGATATTTTACTTTTTTTCTGGCACTCAGGACAGATTCCTTCATATTTGATATGTACCGTATGAATCTGGTACATGGTAAGTTTTTCAATCTCATCAACAGCAGCTCTTGGTGAGAAATGTGATATATCTTCAATTCTGCCGCACTCACTGCATCTAATGTGATAATGATCTCTCATGTCTCCGTCAAACCTTGTAGGCGAATCAGGAAAATTAATTTCTTTAATCCTGCCCATCTTGCTCAGAAGCCTGAGATTCCTGTAAACTGTACCCATACTTATTCTCGGCATTGTCTTCTTTGCTTTATAGTAAACATCTTCTGCAGTAGGATGCATTTTTGTTGATCTTACTATCTGAAGAACAAGCTCTCTCTGCTTGCTCAATTTTGTATTGTGCCCTTCCAATCAAAACATCCTTTTTAATTAATAATAGGAACTATTACTAATTTACTCAATTATTTGTTAAAGTCAAGTAAAATCTTTTTTTGAGTCTATTGGTGTCATTTCGAAGGAGTAAAAGCGAACTTAGAAATCTTATTTTCTCTTGCAGCGGGCGCAAAAGAAAAACAAGGAAAAAGAATAAAGGATAAAATAAAAAACGGTATATGGTATAAAGGTATACCTCTGAATTTCTTTGCCGGCATCTGAAAATTTCCGACCGGAAATGCGAGGAAGTGAGCGTTAAAAAAGTTCGGCTGTCTGATCCCGATTTTCTATCAGAAAAAATACAATAATCAGAATCGGGGAAATCCCGATTTTCTATCAGGAAAAAATATGATAATCAGAATCGGGAAAAAAAGTGCCTACCCTTAATCTCAACAAAATCAAGAGATTAACCGTTCAAGACTTTA
>QNDG01000354.1 GCA_003645915.1 Candidatus Zhuqueibacterota bacterium
AATATTTATACTAAACCTGTTGCAGCGATTTGAAAAATACTTTATGTAGTCGTTGTTTAAAAGTTAAATATTTTTTTTACAACAGTCAATAGTGAAATTTTACCAGGTACTGCTCCAGCGTGTTAAGAAGTAGAAAGTAAACAGGAAAGTTTATCATAATCCCTTCGACAAGCTCAGGATAAACTATGGCTAAGAGTTCAGAATAAATGTTTTTACGTTTTCACACAGTCTCTCCTGTTCCGGCACAAAAAAGAAAAACTATTTAAAAAGTTAATTTTCTATGCTTCTTCCTGCACGTAAATACTTCTTATTTTATAGTCCGGTGCTTTCATAAAAAAATACTAAATTACTCCGGAGCCTGAAATTCTTCCGGAAAGTAAAAACCCCGGCAAATCAAATAAATCAACTCTTCAGGTCATGAGTATCATAACAATTATACAAAAATGTGGATCAGAAAGTGCCTGGGACTCTGTTCTCTCATTGTGTGGAATGCATACACAGGGACTTTAAAAAATATTGAAGGGCAGAGCATGTATGCCCTGCCCCTGCAAAATTTCGCTTATCAGAGGATTACTACAAATCCCCTAAACTTACTGTTTTTTTGTCCCTAATATGGATCATTTCTCTTTCAGGTCTCCCTGTTTTACAGCGAAGCTTTTTTACTTTACAGGTCTTTTAACACGTACAGGATCAGGAGGTTGGGGCAGTAATTTTACCTCATATTTTTTAAGAAGCTCCATTGCCACTTCAACAGCTTTTTCCAATTGAGGATCATGACCTGTATTCACCATTTTCGGCGTCTGCTCAACATAAACATCCGGAGTTATGCCCTTGCCTTCTACATCCCATTGGCCTTTTACATTGTAGAATCCGCCGCGAGGTGCAGTAATATAACCGCCGTCAACAAGACGGGGAACATCCCAGATACCTACAAGTCCTCCCCATGTACGGGTTCCCACAAGAGGCCCTATCTTCTTAAATTTGAACATGTACGGCATCATATCTCCGCCTGAACCTGCCATCTCATTAATAATCATCACCTTGGGCCCCCAGATAGCAGCATTGGGAGCTGTAAATGGCTGATGCTTACCAACAGGATTATTAAAATATCCGATAAGATCTCTTGAGAGAAGATCAATAATATAATCTGCAATTGAACCACCCTGGTTAAACCTCTCGTCAATTACAGCTCCTTTTTTATCCTGCTGCGCAAAATAGTATCTGTTAAAACTGTTATATCCTGCTGTTGATGTGTTTGGGAGCCAAACGTATGCCAGTTTGCCATTGGAAAGTTTATCCACCTTACGCCTGTTATTCTCAATCCACGCACGCTGTCTTAATGCTGCTTCGCTTCTTACAGGAATAACAGTGAAATTACGTGATCCTTCTCTCACAGGTTTATCATTTACTGTTATTGTTATTTGTTTTCCTGCTGTTTCCGCAAAAAGGCTGTACAGGTTAACATCCGAATTAAGCTCGATTCCGTTTACTGCCAGAAGGTAATCTCCTTCTCTTACATCAATCCCCGGAGCGCTTAACGGAGCACGCAGTTTCGGATTCCAGTTCTCTCCGTTATAGATTCTGACAATACGGTACTTGCCGTTATCTATTTTGTAATCCGCACCAAGCAGGCCCACAGGTACTCTTTCCACATCAGGCAGATCACCGCCGCCTGTAAAAGAGTGCCCCACTGATGTCTCACCTCCGAGGATATCAAGAATATAGGTCAGATCCACTCTGTGGCGTACATGATCCACCCATGGAGAATAAGTTCTGTAAGCCCAGTCAAGATCAAGGCCGTGGACATTTTTAACATAGAAATAGTCTCTCTGAAAACGCCACGCTTCCCGGAAAATCTGTTTCCACTCCTCAGACGGAACAAGCCTCATCTTCATATCTGCAGTTTTTATTACTCCCTTACCGGCATTTATCTTTCCGTTTGCATCGGCAATAACCCACTTACCTCCTTTGAACCTGCAGAGAAGTTTTTCTCCGTCATTAGAAACAGTATATGTCTGTATTCCGTCTGCTATTTTTTCACCCTTGCGTTTCTCTACAGAATAGCGGTGCAGCTTAAGCCCTTCATTGGGTACTGATTCAAGATAAAAAAGCACACCCTGTTTTCCGGCTTTAAGACTGCTGT
This sequence comes from Candidatus Zhuqueibacterota bacterium, assembly GCA_003645915.1. Taxonomy (GTDB): domain Bacteria; phylum Zhuqueibacterota; class QNDG01; order QNDG01; family QNDG01; genus QNDG01. Next base: position 2,144 of record QNDG01000354.1, read on the forward strand.
AATTTCTCTCAGGAAGGTTAAGAGATATAATACGCTTTTGAATATCTTTGAAATCAATATTTACAGATGGACATTTATCTTTCACATCTTTTTTATTATTCTTGTTTACTTTCTTCTCTGTTACTTCATCATCACTTTTGGGAAGAAAGGGAGAAGGTGCGTCTTTTGTTAGCACAGCCATGTAAATCGCTCTTCTTATGGGACGCTCCTGTGAACTCAAATCCAGCCAACCTACGTTTAAACCATAATTTGTGCTTGCAAGAAAATAGATGTACTTGCCGCCTGCATCCCATGCAGGAGATCTGCTGTCTGACATACCATCAGTAAGCTGAAATGACTTTTTCTTTTCAATTGAATAAATAAATATTGCATTGTATTGATTTTTCAGCCGTTTTGTGTATGCAATCCACTTTGAATCCGGCGACCATTCAGGATAAATTGTTCGTTCCGGATGTGCAAATCCTTCATTATCAATAAGCTGTGCAGAGCCAGTCTCCACATTAACAACCCACAAATTTCTGTCCGCATCACCAAAGCTTATATATTTTGAATCCGGCGACCATACAGGTGTATAATAAAATGTCGGCTTTTTAAAATTTATTTTTTTTCTGTTCCCTCCGAACTGATCTGCAATTACCAGATGATACTCTCCTCCTTCATCCGAGAACCAGCTCACATGCCGACCATCAGGTGACCAAGCCGGAGCGCGGTCTGCAGCACCTGAACTGTTTGTCAGATTTCTTACACTTCCGTTTTTTGCAGGGACAGTAAAAATCTATCCTCTTGCCTCAAAAACAGCGCGCTTGCCTGTGGGAGATATTGCATAATTTGCAATCATTTTATCAACTTTCTCATAGTGAGGTCTTGCCCACGGGAAATCTCCGTGAACCGAAACAGACAGTTTACGAGCTTCTCCGTGTTCAGGATTAAAAACATACAGATATCCACCGTTCTCAAATATTAACTTTTCTTTGCCTGATTCAAGACTTTTACAGTCAAACTCTTTGAAATGTGTATTTTGAACCAACTCTTTTGTATTTAAATCATAAGACCAGACATTCATACAAAAATCACGATCACTTAAAAAATAGATCTTATTACCAATCCAGACAGGGGTATTATCATTGCTGCCATCCCACGGAAGTTTCTGCACCTCAAGTGATTTCAGATCAATTATTCTTACGGGATTATTCTGCC
>QNDG01000355.1 GCA_003645915.1 Candidatus Zhuqueibacterota bacterium
GATTATGATGATTAGAATTTTTTATGATTCTTCTGAGTTTTTGTTGTAAGTATTCAGTTAATTGCAAATATTTTATAGATCGATTAAAATCGTTCTTTTGGTTTTTGGATTCATTTTATATTGCATAGTTCTTTCTTTTTAACGTTAATCTATTGATTTTGTTAAGATTATGGGTAGGCATCCCGATTCTGATTATTCTAGTTTTTTTTTAAAGAAAATCGGGACTTATCCCGATTCTGATTATTCTAGTTTTTTTTTAAAAGAAAATCGGGACGGGAATGAAATTATCGGAATACTGTCATGGGCAGAGATTCTTCCCGATTCTGACTATTATATTTTTTCTGAAAGAAAATCGGGAGTCAACAAGACCCAAGAAAGTTGATAAAAGGCGAAAACTCTCCCGATTCTGATTATTGTTTTTTTTCGTAAAGAAAATCGGGATGGGAATAACATCCCGGAGCGCCGTTATGAGCGGAGATTTTCAGAAAAAGTTTTATACTTTATCCTTATCTTTGTTTATGCGGTTTCTGCGAGCGTTGCGAGAGAACAGGATAACCATGTGCAGGAAAGAAAGAGACGCGATGTGTTTTATAACATTTTAAATTTATGGTATTTATTTAATTTACAGGTATAATAAAATGAAACCTCAAAACCCCGTTCCCGTACAATTATTTGTCGGTATTCTTTATTCACAAAAACAATTACTGGATAAAGCCCTCTCTCTTCTATATGATGAATTTGGTGAAACAGGCGTAAAGAGCAGAGAGTACAGATTTAATGTCTCTGATTATTATGTAAAAGAAATGGGAAATCCTATTTACAGATGTTTTTACAGCTATAAAAGATTAATTGATCCGGGCAGTATTGCTTTAATAAAAATCAAGACAAACGAAATTGAAGACCGGATAGCTGAGGGCTCAAACCGAAAAGTTAACCTTGATCCCGGTTATCTTGATTATGATAAGGTAGTACTTCCTTCTGCAAAGTACAACGGAAACAAGGTATATCTTGAAAAGGGGATCTGGGCTGATCTTACCCTGCTTTATTCCAAGGGCAGGTTTACTCCATATCCATGGAGTTTCCCTGATTTTAAAACAGGGATGTACGAGGAATTTTTCCTTGAGTTAAGAACTCAGTATAAAAAAGCAGTATTAAAGAAATCGAACTGAGAAATTGATTTTAATACAATATCTCACATATTTGTTAATTACAGAGAAAATAATATTGTCAGACTTTAAAAAAAGCAGAGATACAGAGTAAAACAGGAGATTTTAAGAATTCTTATACCTGTACTCATTAATTCAGAACAACCTGTAAATTTTATTAGGAGGAAAACAAAATGAGAAAAAGATATTTACTGATAGCAGTACTGGTAATAATACCGGTTTTTGTTTTCAGTGCGGTTCAGGGAAGATTTATGAAAGATCCTGATATAAGGGGAGATAAAATCGTATTTTCCTATCAGGGAGATTTGTGGACAGTGCCTGCAGACGGAGGTCTGGCCTTAAGATTAACAAGCCATCCCGGAAACGAATCATCACCAAAGATATCGCCTGACGGAAAGTGGATTGCATTTTCCGGAAATTACGATGCTGGACAGAATGTCTATATAATCCCTGTTAACGGCGGAGTCCCAAAGAGGCTTACTTACAGATCGAGCAATAAAGTTATAGGATGGACTTCTGACAGTAAGTATATAATTTTCCGTTCCGGTTACGAAAATCTGTACAGACCTATTGTAAAACTTTACAAGGTTCCAATTACAGGAGGCAAACCTGAGAAACTCCCTGTACCAAGAGGCGTATTATGTTCATTTTCACCAGACGGCAGAAAAATGGTTTATAACAGGCGCGGAAGAGAAGAATACTACTGGAAGAGGTACAAGGGCGGCCAGTATCAGGATATATGGATGTATGATTTTGATACCAAAGAATTTACAAAACTGACTGAATATGTAGGGAAAAATTCCTATCCTATGTGGATCGGAAACAAAATGTATTTTGTCTCTGACAGAGGTCCTGCAGGAATTGCAAATTTTTACATTTACGATTTCAGTACAAAGCAGGTTGAAAGAGTAAGCAATTATACTGATTTTGATGTACAGCTTGTTTCAACAGACGGAAAGAAGATTATTTATACTCATTCAGGCTACATGTATATTTTTGATCCTTTGACAAAGTCCACAGAAAAAGTTAATGTAGAGATACCAACTGACAACTGGATTCTTGCAGACAGAGTTATTAATCCCAAAGATTATATCCAGTCTATGTCAATAAGCAACTGCGGAAAGTATGCTGCTTTTGAGGCAAGGGGAGATGTAATTATTGTTCCTACAAACAGAGAAGGCAAAACTATAAACCTTACAAATACTTCCGGGAGCAGAGAGCGGTATCCTCAGATTTCTCCTGACGGAAAAAAGGTAGCTTTTTTCTCTGATAAAACAGGGGAGTACCAACTTTATGTGATGGATATAAAACCTGATGCAAAATGGCAGCAGCTTACAAAGAAATTAAAAAGCACAGTATATCATCTGGAGTGGTCTCCTGACGGTACAAAAATCCTTTTTGGAAATAAAGATTTTGCACTTTTTTATTATGACTTGACTGCAAAGAAACTTGTTAAGTTTGCAGAGTCCAATCAGCTTAAAAATGATGAGTTTTACTGGGAAATAAGCGATTATTCATGGTCTCCGGACAGTAAATGGATTGCTTACTCTTTTGTCCATTACAACAGGAACAGTGTTGTGTATTTATACAGCCTTGAAAAGAAAAAGAGTTTTGCAGTTACAAGCGATTTTTACGACAACCTTAATCCGAGTTTTGATGCAAACGGAGAATATCTCTATTTTCTCTCATACCGCAACTTTGATGTAAGAATGGATGTTTTTGAGGATAATCATGTAATACTTAATCCTGTAAAAGTTATGGTGATGCAGCTTAAAGATAATCAGCCGCCTCCGTTTTCCGATGATGCTGTGAAAACTGATAAGAATAATGACTTCAGAATTGACATTAAAGGGATTGAAAAACGTGTTTATTCTCTTCCGGTTTCAGCAGGTAATTACTTTTTCTTAAAAGCAGGAAACGGAAAAGTAACATGGGCATCAACCGATTATTTCGGAGAATCCGAATATGAAGAAATTTTTAAACCCGGAGGACGTGCAAAATGGAGTCTTCATATTTTTGATATGAATGAGAAAGAGGAGAGTGTTGTTTCTCAGGATGTTAGCGACTGGAAACTTTCGGAGAACCGGGACTATGTGATTGTTAAGAAAAATGATACTTATTTTTCTTCATCTGTAAAGTCCATGTTCGGCTCAAAGAGAATAGGAAAAAGAATA
>QNDG01000356.1 GCA_003645915.1 Candidatus Zhuqueibacterota bacterium
TGAGGATTCCTTTTATCTTACAAATTTAATTTCTGAATTTTCCTTCTTTCCTGCTGAATAACCGGCCTTTTTTAATAATATATCTGACAATATCAAAACTGCCAAAATAGGGAATCTGGCGGATATTATCAAGATCAAGACACACCAGATCAGCATTAAATCCCTCTTTTATTTCTCCGGTCTTTTCAAGCATAAGCATGTGTGCCGGATTTTTTGTATACGCATCTATCAAAAGCTCCGGATCAGAAATACGGTAGCGCATTACTGCATAGGACATTACAAAATACGGAGACAGAACAGGGGAAGATCCGGGATTAAAATCACTGGACAATACAATTAAATCCGGTCTTTCTGACAATTTCTTTATCTGCCCCGTATGTTCCGAAAACACAAGACCTTCCGCACAGGGCAGAAAAACAGAATATATATTATTTTTTCTGATTCTCTCTGCATCGGAATCTGACAATACTTCAAGATGATCAACATGCCTTATACCGAGTTTTTCAGCAAGCGCCACACCTCCTATATCATTTACCTGATTCGTATGGATTCCGATTTTATATCCTTTATCTTTTGCAGCAAGAATCAGCAATTCCGCTTCTTCAGGAGTGAAAACATTTTTTTCAAGAAAAATATCAAACCACTCCGCATACTTTCTGAATTCCGGAATCATTTCAGATACAACCCCGTCAAGATATTCCTGCCTGTCTGCATCTTTGGGAACTGTATGAACAAGAAAGGTCGGCACTATGTCAACAGGATGCATTTTATCAAGCTTGTTTATCACCTTAAGCATCTTCTCTTCATTCTCAAAATCCAAACCATAGCCGGATTTGATTTCAATTGTTGTTATGCCGAATCCAAGAGCCTGATCCAGAAACTTAAGGCCGCTTTCAATTAACTGCTGTTCCGATGCTCTTCGTACAGCCTGAACTGTATTGTAAATGCCTCCGCCTCTTTTTAAAATTTCCAGATACGGAGTTCCTGCAGCCCTCATGTAAAGTTCATCTTCTCTTGATCCTGCAAACAGAAGATGTGTGTGAGATTCCACAAATCCGGGAATTACAGTAAAACCTGATGACTCTATTACCTCAGTATTGTCTCTGTGATTTCCCAGATCATCAAAAGGTGCTATTTTCTCTATTAAACCGCCAGATATTTTTATTGAAAGAGGTTCCGGAGATTTTTTGCAGCCGTATATTTCTCTTATGTCTTTCAGAACGACGTCATTCATCTAACAATGCCCCTGTTTTGTAACATCCGTAGAGACGTTGCATGCAATGTCTCTACGGCATGCAACGTCTCCACAGCACGTCTCATATTTTAAGGATTGAATTTATTGATCATAATACCTTTTTGTTCCGCCACCTTTTTTGCAGCTTCATATCCTGCATCAACATGGCGGGCAATACCAATTCCCGGATCAACAGTAGTTACCCTTCTCAGCCTCTCTGCACGCTCTTCTGTTCCGTCTGCAACAATAACCATTCCCGCATGCATTGAGTATCCGATTCCCACACCGCCTCCGTTGTGGAAGCTGACCCAGGATGCTCCGTTTACTGCGTTCAATGCAAAATTGATAAGAGGCCAGTCGCCTATTGCATCGCTTCCGTCTTTCATTGCTTCTGTCTCTCTGTTGGGAGAAGCCACTGATCCGCAGTCTAAGTGATCTCTGCCGATAACAACCGGAGCCTTAATCTCTCCTGTGGAAACCATGTGGTTCATACGAAGAGCAAATTCAGTACGCTCACCGTAACCAAGCCAGCACACTCTTGCAGGCAGTCCGAGATGCGGAATCTTTTTGGAGGCAAGATCAATCCACCTTGCCAGAGGTTTATTGTCAGGGAAAAGATCAAGAACAACTTTGTCTAATTTGGCAATATCTTCAGGATCTCCTGAGAGCGCAGCCCACCTGAAAGGCCCTCTTCCTTCGCAGAAAAGAGGTCTTACATAAGCAGGGACAAAACCCGGGTACTTAAACGAACCGTCAGGATTTCTTACCTCAACTCCTGCCACCTCAGCTTGGGATCTTAAGTTGTTACCGTAATCAAATGCCACAGCGCCCTGTTTTTGCATTTCAAGAATTGCCTCCTGATGCAGAGCAATGGTTTCCAGAGATTTTTTCTGATATGCTTCCGGATCTTTTTCCCGGAGTTCCATAAGTTCGTCAAAATTTCCTATGGGGATGTAATCAAGAAGGCTGTGGGAAGATGTCTGGTCTGTAACAATATCCGGAATTACTCCCATTGAAACAAGCTTGGGGTGAACTTCTCCGCAGTTTCCTACAAGACCGACTGACAGCGGTTCTCCTTTTGACTTTGCCTCTTCCACCCACTTGACAGCTTCTTCAATTGAATCTGTCATTCTGTCGCAGTACCCCTGATCAACCTTCTGTTTTATTCTTTCTGGCCTTACCTCAACATCAAGAATAACAGCTTCATTCATTGTTGCAGCAAGGGGCTGAGCTCCGGACATACCGCCCATACCGCCTGTGAGAATAAACTTGCCTTTCAATGATTCTACACCGAAATCTATCTTGCCTGCAGCAGCAAAGCTTTCATACGTTCCCTGAATTATTCCCTGAGTTGCAATATAAATCCAGCTTCCTGCAGTCATCTGGCCGTACATTATCAGACCTTGTTCATCAAATTTATTGAACTGCTCCTGTGTTGCCCATTTTGGGACAATGTTTGAATTTGCAATTATTACTCTCGGCGCTTCAGGATGGGAAGGAGCAATATACACAGGTTTTCCTGACTGAACACAAAGAGTATGCCTGTCGTCAAGCTCTTTTAAAATCTCAATAATCTCTGAATATGCTTTCCAGTTTCTTGCTGCTCTTCCGCTTCCTCCGTAAACAATCAGCTCTTCCGGTTCAATTGCCACATCCGGATCAAGATTGTTCATAAGCATCCGCATTGCAGCTTCTGTATCCCAGTTTTTTGCTGTAAGTTTTGACCCCCTTGGCGCCCTTATGGGCATTTTGGGCCTGTATTCATAATACATGGGGCGTGCCATTTTATCCTCCACAAATATAATTAAATCTTAATGCCGGGAACCCGGACACCTCAGCCGGTGATTCCTGATTTCCGGAATACAGATATCCCGGCATTCATAAATTTTTTACTGATTTTCTTCTATTATTTTCTCGGTTATTTCTATTGTCTCATTAACCAGAACTTTTACTTCATCCCTTAATTTCTTTGCTTCGCTTTTTATCTTTTCACTGAACTCAGCATCTTCTATTCCGGAAAGATTTATTATTACATTAAGATAAGCTCCCACAGCTGCGGTATCTGCACACAATGCAGCAACTCCTGCATCGCTTACAGAA
>QNDG01000357.1 GCA_003645915.1 Candidatus Zhuqueibacterota bacterium
GCCTGCATGCGCTCCTGCACTTTCAGGGCCTGTAAATACTGCAGGACACTGCTCCGCATCCCAGGCAGGTTCAAGACCTCTGTGCTCCATTCTTTCTTTTATAAACTGCTGTACATCCTGTTCAGTATGACCTGCTACAACAAAACCTGTAACCTCATCGAAAATTTCAAGAGTAATGTCAATAGCCTTCTTTATCTTCTCAATTTCAGAAGGCGATTTTCTGCCTCTGACTGCAGAAATTATTTGCGAGCTTGATTCCAGTCTGTCTTTATAAGGAGTATCTTCCAAATATTTTATAAGATTAAGATACATCCCGTGACTCAATCCGTCAGACATCACATCACCTTCTGAATAGTTAATTGCAATTCTTTTTGGATCAAACTCTTTTAATGTTTTTATAAGCGGCTCTTTAATAGAGTCCACATATTTTATTACCTCGTAATCTGCATGATCAACAATGTTCTGTGCGTCTAAGCTGCCTACAATTGCAATTGCCCGTCCGGAGCTCGTTATAATAAAAGCAGACTGCCATGTACATCCTGTACCAAGAATCAGATCAATAACAGGATCAGGAGTGGAAGAGGTCTCTCTTGTAAATGTGAGCCAGAGATCTACCCCTTTTTCCTTTAAAATTCTGGATGCTTGTTTTATTTTTTCATTAACCATTTTTACGCCCCTTTGTTTTATTTTAAAAGTATTTCAAGTTCTTCTTCAACCTGCTGTACTGTAACACTTTCGGTTTTTTTATTCTCCGCTCTGACTGATCTGAACAAATCCCCGGGAGGCTTCCAGAACATCGGATCAGTAGGCCCGAAAATCGCCACAAACGGCGTACCCACTGAAGCGCACACATGCATAATTCCTGTATCATTACATACAACTGCATTGCAAAGGGAAAAATGCACAGCCTGGTTTCTGAGAGATGACGGAGGAACCATAAACACAGGAGTCTTACAGTATCCGGAAAATTCTTCTTTTAAATCTCCCTCTTTGGGCCCCCAGAAAATTACAGGTTTTATTTTATATGTTTTGTATATTTTTTCACAAAGTTCTGCAAACTTTGCAGCAGGCCATCTGTTCTCTCTTTTATTAGCTCCTATGTGTAATCCGACAACCATATCCTGGCTGTAAATTTCTATGAATTTATCCCTGATTAAAGATTTCTCATCATCGGTTATATAAATTTTTTCCGAAACATCATCCACCTTAATTCCGATATATTCCGCAATTTCCGCATTACGAAGAACCTGATGCCTTGGTTTTCCGCTGTCAGGCACAATGATATTATAAAAGAAATTTCTGGTGCACCCCCCAAAAGGAAATCTTTCAGACCCTACAACATATCTGGCACCGGAAAGAACAGTTATCAGATCACTGGTTAAAGAGTGGCTTTCAGACGACAGCACAATTGCCATATCCCACCTTTTATGCAGAGCCTTCCGGAATTCTCTGATACGCCTGAAGTTCCACATGAATCCGTTTTCATAAAAAATAATAAGTTCGTCAACATAGGGATGATTTTTCACAACATCAGCTGCATAACTTCTTGCAACAAGGCCTTTTCTTAAATCTGGAAATGCCTTACCCACTGCACGCCATACAGCTGAGGATAAAAGAAAATCACCAAGCTGATCATGAGGTCTGACTATTAATATACTTTTAACATTGTCCCACTCTATCTGAGCCGGCTCAAGAAGTTTTTTTGCTGCTATCTTTTCTACAAACCGCAGTCCGTTATGCTTAAAGTACTGGTCAATTCTGTTCCAGATTTTAAAATTCGCCACAGGTCAAATCCTTCTGATATAAACAGCCAATTTCTGCAAACTCAAACTTTGGTTCTTTCTATTGAAGCATACGCATTGTGGTTGTGTATTGATTCATAATTTTCAGACTCAACTTTGAACCAGAAAACTCTTTTATCCTTTTCAAGCCTCACTGCCAGTTCTCTTACAACATCTTCTACAAACATTGGATTATCATACGCCTGCTCTGTTACAGCTTTTTCGTCTTTTCTTTTTAAAAGAGAATATACAGGGCTTGATGCCGATTCCTCCGCATACTCAATAAGCTCTTCAATCCACACCATTTTTTTTGATCTTATCTGAATTGATACAATTGAACGCTGATTATGAGCGCCTCTGTCCGAAATCTCTTTTGAACACGGGCACAAAGTTGTTACAGGAACCTGTACCCCTACGATAAAATCTGTCTTTTCTCTTAAATTCCCCACATAAGAACAGTTATACTCCATTAATCCAACCTCTTTTGAAACAGGCGCGTTCTTTTCAATAAAGTACGGGAATCTGACTTCCATATGTGATTCTTCTGCATGCAGCTTCTCCTTCATTGTATGCAGAATCTGCTGTACAGTGTCAATGTGAAGATTCTTATGATACTTGTTGAGAATTTCAATAAATCTTGACATGTGGGTTCCACGAAAATTATGCGGCAGACTAACATACATATTAATTGAACCCACTGTATGCTGAACTCCGTTTACTTTGTCACGGACAGTTATAGGATATGAAAGATTTTTTACTCCTACCTGATCTATGGCAAAATTACGGAAATCAGGCTCATTCTGAATATCAATCAAATCATTCTCCTTTATATTCAACAGTTACAACTGTTTTCACATTACCTCTCGGATTAAAATCTCCTGTAACCTTCATATATCTTGGTTTTGATATTTCAACAAGATCGTCAAGTATTTTATTTACAACAGCTTCGTGAAACATCTCCTGATCTCTGAATTTGTTTATATAAAGTTTAAGAGATTTTAATTCAATAATATGTTTATCAGGAATGTACGTTACCCGGATAACTGCAAAATCAGGATATCCTGTAATAGGACATAAACATGTAAATTCCGGAAGAGTAACATCCACCTGGTAATCTCTGTCAGGATATTGATTGTCAACAACCATAAGCTTAGATTCAAGAATCTCCCGGGTTCCTCTTTTTATTTCGGACATATTCAGCTCCGGTATTTTATTAAAACATATATTTTGTAGGATCTTTTATACCTGCTTCTTTAAATCCTTTTTTCCGCAGTAAACACGAATCACACCTGCCGCATGATACACCGTTCTTGTCAGGATCATAACAGCTTATTGTATTACTGTAATCCACTCCCAGGTCAGTTCCCTTTTTAATAATCTGTGCTTTTGTCAGATTAATAAGAGGTGTGTGAATTTTATACTTATTCCCCGTTGTACCTTCCCTTGTACCGAGATTTGCTGTTTGTTCAAATGATCTGATAAATTCTTCTCTGCAGTCCGGATACCCGGAATAGTCCAGAGCATTTACTCCGATA
>QNDG01000358.1 GCA_003645915.1 Candidatus Zhuqueibacterota bacterium
TGATCAACGAATCCGGCAGTAGCCGGACACGTCCGTCAAAAGCCGGACACGTCCGTCAAAAGCCGGACACGTCCGTCAAAAGCCGGACACGTCCGTCAAAAGCCGGACACGTCCGTCAAAAGCCGATCCACGAATTACACGAATTACCACTAATTAAAAAAATGCGGCAAAGCTGTAGAGACGTTGCATGCAACGTCTCTACAGCTTACGGTTCCCGGGTAGATGTTTCATATACCTGCAGAAAAATATTTTTTTTATTAAAGTATTCCAAATGCTGTCCGATAACTCTTATTGAAGAGCAGAGACGATCGTCTAGATAAGTTAAAACTCAGGTACGGGCAGGGATGCCCACTAAATGCAAGGAGGTAAGCGCTATGGCTAGTGCAAGTTTAACAAGAATCAACACAAACATTCAGGCTCTTAATGCTTTGAACGCTCTTAACAGTGTAAACACAAGAATGAGTGTTCATCAGCTTCGTCTGGCAACTGGTAAAAGAATCAATTCTGCTGCAGATGATGCTGCTGGTTTTACCATTGCTTCAAAGCTTGATGTAAAAGCAAAGGGTCTGGGGACAGCTTTGGATAACATTGCATCTGCAAAGAACCTGATGACAGTTGCAGAAGGTCATCTGAACAATATTCAGGATATCTTAAGCCAGATGAAATCCAAAGCAATGCAGGCTGCAAACGGTACACTCGGCGATGATGAGCGGACTGCAATCCTTTCTGAGCTTGAAGAGTTCAACACACAGATCGATGCTGAAGTTTCACAGGCAAAATGGGCAGGTACATCACTTCTTACTGACAGTAACCTCAACTTCCAGATCGGTGTGGGAACTTCTTCTGCTGACCAACTGACTTTCAATGTTGTTGGTAATGTGAGCGGTATTTCAGGTTTTACTTCTTCTGATCTTGACGTACAGGCATCTTCCACTGCTTCGTCATCTGTAAGTGCAAGCGCACTTTCAACAACAAATATGGACGCTACATTTGCAACAGCAAGTGCTTTTACAAGCACAACAAGCATAAGCGAGCTGGATAACGGGCACTACAATGTTGAAGTAAACTACACAACAGCCGGTACTGTCACAATTCAGGTTTTTGACAGCGATGGTGAAAATGTTATTATTGATACTGACGGTACGGATGGCGGAGCAAGCGGAAATACTTTAACAAAAGCTGTATCAGAAGGCGATTTATCAGCGATTGATCTTGGAGTTGGCATCTCAATTGATATTGGTACAATTGATACGGCAAATGCCGGATCAGCTCTTTTCTCAGTTGACTATACACGGGGCGGAAACACAGTTGGAAGCCAGAGCAGTGCTCAGGATTACATGGATAAAATAGACACTGCAATTGACTATGTATCCAAAGGATTGAGCTATATCGGATCTCAGGTGAACAGACTGGCATTCCAGGAGAATTCACTTACTGTCGCGAAAACCAATACCGAAGCAGCATACAGCAGAATTGTTGATGCTGATATGGCCTGGGAACAGTTGGAATCTACAAAACTGATGATACTTCAGCAGACAGCAACATCAATGCTGGCTCAGGCAAATATGGCACCACAATCAGTTCTTGCGCTCTTCGGACGTTAAATTTAACGTCAAATACGTCTCTGGAAAGAGGGTGTGTCTTTATGGATACGCCCTCTTTTTTTAAAAAATGTGTTAAAGTTTTTTATTAATATGCCGATAAAATAGTTAGATGGAGAAATGTACGGTTAAACGGAAAGAAAAAAAGGAGAAAAAAGTGCAATCTACTGAGACTGAAATTAATTTGACTTCCAAAAATTCTGCAAATGCTTACAGACAACAAGATATTCTGCTTTCATCGCCTGAGAAACAGGTTCTGCATGTATTTGATGCTGCGATTCAGAGCTGCAATCAGAAAAATCAGACCAGTGCACGTAAAGCAGTAGTTCTTCTTATTGACAGTCTTGATTTTGAACAGGGAAAAGACATTGCTCTGGGGCTTTTCCGGTTATACGAGTACTGCCTCCGTTTGATACATGAGGGGAATTTTGAATTAACAAGGGATATTTTAAAAGAGCTGCGGCAGACCTGGCAAACAGCAATAAGCAGGAATGCTGCATGATCAATTGAGAAGAGAGTGAATAAATGGCAACAAGCGTCAATTCCGCAACAAGCAGTATAGAGCAGCTGGTTCAGCAGTACATGGCTCTTGAGAGGCAGCCTCTGATAAGACTGCAGGGGCAGAAATCTGACCTGAATGTTCAGAAAGCAGTATTTTCCGATACAAAGTCAAAGCTCAGCGCTTTGTTCAGTGCGGCAGAAGATCTTGCTGATACTTCCAGCAGTTCAATTTTTAATGCAGTAAAAATTACGTCCAGCGATACTACGTATATTACTGCAACTGCAAGTGATGATGCTGCTGTGGGTCAGTATGACATCAGAGTCAGGCAGCTTGCCACTTCCACAACAATGAAAAGCACAGGGTATTTAAATACTCACTCATCAGTAAAAAGCTCATCTCAGGTGGTTGACGGGTATGATGATATTGATACTTCAAAAGCGTGGGATGAAGCGGGATTTGATACAACACCTGACGGAACAGTGACAATAAATGGCGAGATTTTTACCCTTTCAGATTATTCCACAGTAGATGATTTTATGGACGCTGTTAATGACAGTTCTGCCAATGCTAATATCTATTACGATTCGGACAGGGATAAATTTGTAATAGAAAGCACTGATTCTTCAGACCTTATAATTTCCGAAACAGGTACAAATGGTTTTCTTACAGAAGCAAACATTACAGCAGGTACATATTCCACAAATCAGACAGGGCTTAATGCTTCCGATTATCTTTATAAAATCAATCTTGATACAGGAGTTTCCGAATCCGATTCAGGTAGTTTTAAAATTAACGGAGCCACAATAACCTGGGATGCTGACAGTGACAGTTTAAATGACGTAATCTCCAGAATCAATAACTCTGATGCGGGAGTCACAGCATTTTATGATGATTCCCTTGATAAAATAGTATTTACAGCGAGCGAGACAGGAAGCGAAGAGATACAGTGGGAAGATGTTTCAGGTTCGTTCTTAAGCAGTTCGTTAAAACTTTCCGGAGTAACCCAGACTTTGGGACAGGATGCAAAATTTACGATTAATTCTACAAGCTCTTCGGATGAAATAACAAAATCATCGAATACATTTACAATTAACGGCATTTCTTTCACATTAAAAGCTATAACTGTAGCCAATGATGATTATACTGACAGTGATACAACATCTGTTACAATTCTTGCTGAAAAAGATGATTCTCAGGTAAGAGAAAAAA
>QNDG01000359.1 GCA_003645915.1 Candidatus Zhuqueibacterota bacterium
CAACTTCAGGGGGATTCACACCAACATCCAGACCATGCCACGGATGTGGTCTCCATTTATAAAATGCTTTTGGGAACGCCATATCTGTCTCCTGATTAAATTATTTAACAGGTAAACCCTGCTTTATTTCATCTGTAATTTATCGTATTAAAATACGCTACAAAAAGGAGTTATGCAACAAAATTAATATAATTTCTTTAGTTTATAACCGGATGTATTCTACTGCTTTTTCAAAGAAGGATAGCTGCTATATTGACAAACATGACTCTACGTAATTAAATACAAGGGCGGATCTTTTTAATCTGTCCTTGTACTGCTTTAAGTAATTTTATGAACAAAACAAAATGACAGGAATTTCTGCTTATTAAATTAAATGATTCCCTGTTCTGCACCAGGAATAATTAATTCCGTACCTGTTATTTCTTTACTTTTTTTCTGCCCCGGCTCCAGAAATCGTCAAGTTTCTTCTTTCTTTTGCTTAATGTATAAATCTTTGCTTTGCACTTTTTTGCCAAAGGGCCTTCAGGCTCAAGTTCCAGAGCCTTTTTGTACTCATCTATTGCATTGATAAATTCTTCTCTGTTTTTCTTTTCATATGCTATCGCCATATAGTAATGAGGTTCAGCCTTGTCCTGTCTTATTGCTGAGGCTTTGCCAAGAAAATCAATAGCATTCCAGATTCTCTTCTTCTTTTTAAATTTCAGCTCAATTCTTCCGGAAGTCAACAGATAATAATAATTTGCATTATCATTACTCTTATCAATATCAAAGGATATTTTAAAAGCTTTTTCCGCACTTTTAAGTCTGTTTTGCTTGTAGTATTTCAATCCTTTTTTATAATATGAATTTGACAGATTTTTCTCATGTTCTATCTTCTTTAATATTTTCGTAACACCTGCCGAGTCTTTCCCTGCATTCTTCAGTTTTATATATTCCTGTTTAGAATCGTCAAGATAGTGCAGTTTTAAAAGAATGTCTGCCTTTTTTCTGACAATTTTTGTGTTATCAGGACATAACTCCGAAGCTTTATTGTACCAGACCAGTACATAATCAAAATTTTTATTAAGCTCGGCATTTTTTGCTGAAGTCATATAAATATCGCAGAGATTTCTAATATTTCTTTCTGATTCCGGAGATACTTTTAAAGCAAGTTCTGCCGTATTTCTTGCAAGAATCATGGAATCGGTTTTAACATAAGCTCTGCTCAGCAGTCTCATAATCTTTGTATTAAGAGAATCGTTTTTTAATGTCAATTTGCACAAACGTATTGTCTGCTCATAATCCTTCTGCTCAAACGCTTTTTCCGCTTCACTGATATGCGCACAGTAAATTCCTGATAAGATTAATAATATCAATGGGATAAACTTTTTCATACAACACCTTTTCTTCTAATGTTCCGAATAATCTTTAAAGATATTAATTTAACCTGAAGTGCAATCCAATGCAAGGATTATTTGGGGACCTACAGCTTTGCAGATATTTCTGTTCGATATTTACATCAGCCGGGATTTCGTCATTTCTAATGAGCACCAGCGACTTTAGAAATCTTATGTACCCCTCGGCTCCGCTCAGGGTACGGCAAAAATTGGTATAGGTATAGAAGACATATGGTATAGATTTTTTACCAGCATTGGAATCCTTTTAAATCCGTGTAACGAAGTCCGGCTTTTGACGGACGTGTCCGGCCACCGCCGGACGTGTCAGGCTACTGCCGGACGTGTCAGGCTACTGCCGGACGTGTCAGGCTACTGCCTGATTAGTGGATCAAAAACTATAATTATAAGAATCGGGAAAGTCCCGATTTTCTATAAGAAAAGATTATAATAGGAAGAATCGGGATAATAATCAGAATCGGGACATTAATTTAAGATTAATTACATTTTCCATTAATCTGAAATGATTATCAAGAGAGTAAACCGCACAATTATTTTGAACAGCATTTTGAGCGATTATTAAATCCGGAATTCCAATACCACTTATCCCGTTTTTTAAACATTTATACTGATAATCAATAATTTGATCCCAATTAATATTTAAAACAAGTTTATTGACCGCATTAAGCAACGAGACTATTTTATATTGGTTTTTTATTTTTAAAAAGGGAATTAATTCGGCAAGGATCAAATCATTTATAACCAATATATTTTCATCAATAAAATAATCCAATTTGTCTGATTTTTCACCGCTTCTGAAATAATCAATCCAAACAGAGCTGTCCACTAAAACGGTCATTGTCTTCTCCGTATCTGATTCATATCAATATCAAGATCCACCCTGCCTTTATATTGTTTTAAATCGGAAATCTGAGTTTTTCTGATTAAATCTTCCAAAGCAGTTATAATTACCTTTGTTTTTGTGTTGATATTAGTTGCTTTCATTGCCTCGGCCAGTAATTTCTCCGGTAAATCTAATGTGGTTCTCATAACATCACCTCCATATGCATAAAATTAGCTATTTATGCAGATAATGTCAAGTGCTTTCTATCCTGGCACTAAACTTAACCCGCTGCAGGTTGCACTTTTTATTAACCGTAAATCTGATAAAGCCTGTTATTATTTTAATTAGAATTAACGATTGTCCCGTACGGAAAAAGTTGACATGTTTATGCACTCGAATGTGCTGCTTCCGGTGTTTAAGAAAAAGAGAAAAAATATCTACGCTTTTTTACTATCCACGATTATTTTTATTTCTTTTACATTAATTTATTACCAACACTTTATAAACGTTTTTTTGCTCTTAAATAAACTTTGTCTTTTTCCCGTTTCCCTACAGCTACTACTATAATTGTTAACTCTTGTTCTCTTACCTGATAAGCAAGCCGATATACTGAGGATCGTAATTTTATTTTATAAACATCCTGAAAACCTATTAATTTTGCTGAAGCTATTTTAAATTGCTTCAATCGTTCTTTCAATTTTTTCTTAAATTGCAGCCTTATGGTTGAACCAAGTTTATTCCATTCCTTTAATGCTGCTGGTAAAAATTTTAATTTATAAGGTTTCAATGTCAACCTCAACAGCGGTGTCAATATCTTTTAAGCGTTTATTTACAATATCCCTTAGCTCAACATCTTCAAGAAGTTTAATTATATTTTCAAATGTTTCCGCTGGTACAAGATAAGCTGTTGGTGTATTGTGATTCAATACTGCTATTACAGAACCGTGAGAATTTGCAATCAGTGCACTTGGATTCTTCTTTAATTCTGAAATACTTGCTGAATAATCTGCAAAAATTTGCTTTATTTATGACCTCCATTATGGGCTTTTTTATGGTCATAATATAGTACATATTCTCCGGATTATCAAGAA
>QNDG01000360.1 GCA_003645915.1 Candidatus Zhuqueibacterota bacterium
GGTTGAGATTAGCCCGCTTTTTGCAATAGATTTTGAAGAATTTGAAAAAAAATGTCCTGATAACATTAAAACAGACAGGCCTTTATACATAGGCCCCGAGGAATAAAATCAACAGAGTGTTAAAATGAATGACTTAATCAAAGCAATTTCAGAAAGTCCGGAATTTACCAAGTATCTGCTGTCCATATCAGCACTGGTGTTTGTTGCTGTTTTTATTGCTCTGTTCAGGCGAATAATTAATATTCTTTCTCTTTCTGAAGAAAGAAAATCAGTCATAAGGCACTGGGTTAATGTTTCCGGAATAGGCGTTTTTTTGCTGGCTGCTTCTAAGATATGGTTTTTCAGCTACTTATCGTCACTTTTTAATCCAAATATTTCCGGCAGGATAATAAGTTCCGCTCTGTTTCTTATTATAATAATTCTGTCTGATATTCTGACCGGCAGACTGGTAATACCCAGGGACACGGAAAATGAAAAAAAGAAACAGTATCAGAAATTAATCAATGCAGTATATATTGCACTGTACATGATTCTTCTGGTACAGATATGGTCTGAAGTCCGGATTTTTAAAAACATTACCCTGCGCAGGATTTTGTATTCTGCAATATCATTTGCAGTAATGTATGTATCTCTTCTTTTTACACACAGAATAATAAACTCGCTTAAAATCGAACTGTCTATGAGGCATGTGTACAGAAAACGTGCAACCTACTTTTTAACATTTATTTTTATTCTGTCACTTGTTCCAATATGGGCGGGTTCAACCAAGCAGTGGGCCACAGTATTTTCCGTAACAGGCGCAGGAATAGCTCTTGCACTCAGGGATGTACTGTTAAATTTTGCAGGTTGGTTTTATATAATTTTCCGCAGACCCTACAGAGAGGGCGACAGAATAGAAATAGATAATATCAAGGGAGATGTAATTGATCTGCAGCTTTTTCAGACAACGCTTCTTGAAATAGGAAACTGGGTTGACGGAGATCAAAGCACCGGCCGTATGGTGCACCTGCCCAACGGAAGAATATTTCAGTCCCCCCTCTATAATTATACAAAGGGCTTTGAATATATCTGGGACGAGGTTTCAATTCTTATAACTTTTGAAAGCAACAGGAAAAAGGCGGAAGAAATTCTTCTGCTTGCAGGTGACGAGCTCAGTCAAGACATCCAGCATCAGGTAAAAAACAGGATTAAAAGGCTTGAAACAAAGTACCTGATTTACTACAATACATTTACACCCATTGTTTACACTGCTATTGAGGAAAGCGGCGTTAAGTTAACTCTCAGATTTTTAACAGAGACAAAAAAACGCAGACAAATGGAAGACATGATAGCAAGAACTATAATGGACAAAATTGAAAAGCTTCCTGACGTTACTCTTGCATATCCTACTGTACGGATTTATAAAAAGGAAGAGCAGGACTCCTCAACACAAAAAGCCTGATAAGCAGAGTTGCAGGGAAATGAAATTTTTATTTAACATAAAGAAAGTTTTTAAGCTGGCGCTTAAATTATTAACAGGCCTTAGCGCTATGCTTATTGTCCTGCTGCTGGTACTGTGGATTTTTCTGAACCATTCGGAACAGAGGATCCGGAGAATACTTGATTCCGCAGTTGACGGTAAAACAGAGATAGGTGATATAAGTTTTTCATATCCTTTAAAAATTTCCATAACAGATTTTTCCGTGATACTCAGGGAACAGAGTTTTTCGGCGTCTGAATTGTATGCGGATATAGATGTATTTGCGTTTATTAACAAAAAGATAAAAGTCAGAAAACTGGTACTTAAAAATCCGGTTTTCAACCAGGATACGTTGGCTCAAAACAGAAAAGAAGATATTGCGGCCAAAGAGGATTCTCTGAAAAGAAAAAACACTCCTTTGTTCCCTTTTACGCTTGATCTAAGAGAAATTGTTTTATCTTCAATAAACCTTTCTTTCCCTTTGAACAAAGACAGCAGGATTAATGTTAATGATTTATCTTTGATTATCCGGGATTTGAAATTTAAACAGAATGATAGTACTGGTTACGCATCAGGAAAAATTTTGCTTTCAACAGAACACGGGATTCTTTTTTATAAAAATGCTGAAAAAGAATACACTTTTGATCTTGCGGCAAAACTTGATCTTTCTGTTCAGGATTATACAAACTGGGAAACAGATTCATTCATTCGGCTTATCCCTCAAACAGGGTATGCAGGACTTAAACTTTATGTTAAGGCCGGTTCTGCAGGCCGGGATACTATTAATCTGGAAAATATTTCTTTAACAGCAGGGAAGAAAAAACTTGTTGGTGTAAAAGGATATATAAAAACGCCTGTAAGCAAATCAAGCGGATTCGATTTTTCCGTTACAGGTAGTGCTGTAAAATCGGAAACAATTATAAAACTTCTTGAACCGTTTATCGCTGTTCTTCCGGTCTCTGTATCAGGAGTGATTTTACCTGTAAGAGGCAGGATTTTCGGTACTGTATCAGAACCGGGAGGATATCTGTCGTGGGGAGTAAAAAATGTTAAAATTAAAACAGACAGCCTTTATATCAGCAATACTGAATTTTCTGTAAGGGCAGATTTAAAAAATATAATTGATAAATCTGTTGAAGGGATTGCTGATTTTTATCTGGGAACAACAAAAATATCCGTAAAAGATACCTTGATCTTTTCTTTTGAAAAAGCATCATTTCAGGCAAGATCCATTGCAGACAGTAGTTTTTCCCTGTTTACAACAGAACTCACAGGATCTGTTGATTCGGTATTCTCGGGGGATATTACAGTAAAAGGCAAATTATCCAATAATCTTCAAAATAACCACTATTCCGCATCATTAACAATAAACGCAGATTCATTAAGCTTGAACAAAATTACTCCGGAAACTGGATTACAAGGTAAAACCTCGTTAACAATACATGCTGATTTTAACAGCTCCGGTAAAACAGACGCTTCTGTTTCCGTTTCCACTGAGAAAATATACCTTCTGAGTGAAAATAATCTGATTACATCTCCCCCTTTGCATGCTTTTCTGTATGTTAGTGCACAACAGAATAACCGGGACTCATGGACGGTTCATAAAAGTAGTCTTAATATAAATGATATTGTCTCAACTGATTTCAGCGGAAGACTGTCAGGTTCGGGTAATTCTGAAATTTATATACGTAACGGAACAATCTCTTTGGAAGAGGTTAACAGATTCCGGCAGAGCGTGAAAGGTATTCCTCTGCTGCCTGCCAATGTAAAGGGTGAAACAAAATTCAGCGGTAAAATCAATTTTAACAAAGACAAGCTGACCGGAAAAGGGAGTGTCAATA
>QNDG01000361.1 GCA_003645915.1 Candidatus Zhuqueibacterota bacterium
ATTATTATACCCCTGCTTTTTATTTCCTGCCGGATATCTCAGACCTATTTTTTCCCTATTTGCATGAACATCATCAAACCATAATTCCAATCCTGTATGAAAAATTCTGTTTTGAATACGTGTGTCACCTATAATCATGCATACATACAGAAAATTCTCATCATTCATTAATCCTATGGAAATATTCTGCTTTTCAAGATAAATGAGTTTACCCTGCCAATCATCTGCAATACCGTCTATATAAATATCTTTGTCGGGTTTGCTGCTCTCCAAAATTACTGCTCTACAGCCGGATAATAACAGCAGGGAGAAAAACATAAACATCAATATTTTTCTCAAAATTTGCTCCTAACATTTTATATTTTTATTCGTCTTTCCTGTGCATATACAATAAAAATAAATTGGTGAACACAGCTCTTGCTAATTACGCTGCATTCACCAACTATTTATTGCCCGGAAAAATCTAAAACAACTTTTCCCGGTTATCTTCTGCGGCCGTGTCCTTTCCTGCAACCCGAGCCTTTTCTCATACTCATATGCCTTTTATCAAAAATAACTTTCTGCTCATCAGTAAGCAGCGCTCTGACTTTCTGTCTGTGGGATTCTCCCATTTTCATCATCTTTGTTCTCAGAGATCCGATATCTTCAATTATTTTGTTAATTTCAGACATATTCGGTTTATCAGCTGTTCTCAATGTGTTTAGCCTGGCTTGTTTTTCTGCTATCAGATTTTTTACAGCCATTGCCTCTTTCATAAAACTTGTTCTGAGCGCTTCGATTTTTTCTTTCTGCTGATCCGTAAGATCCGGTATCATGCACTTATGATCAGCGCCCATCATACCCATCATTTGAAATTTTTGATGCATTTGAGGATTCATTCCCTTGCTGTACCCGCCTGAGGGTCTTTGAGCCATCAGACTCGCGGCTGCAAACATAATACTGATTGTAATAAGAGTTGTGCGTTTCATTGGTGTTACCTCCTTTTGTCTGTTACTTTGTTCTTTGTCTTTTCCTTTGGTTGTGCATTGGTTTTCTATGTAAATCTCTTCGCTCATAATCAGAAAAACTTCTGGATGATCTGTCTACAAGTCTTTCAAGCATTTTGCATTGTTCTTTGTTACATATCTTTTTTAAATCTGAAAAATGTGTTGCAAGATACTTCTCCTTAATCGCAGAATAGTTGC
Source organism: Candidatus Zhuqueibacterota bacterium (assembly GCA_003645915.1). Taxonomy (GTDB): domain Bacteria; phylum Zhuqueibacterota; class QNDG01; order QNDG01; family QNDG01; genus QNDG01. The sequence continues at coordinate 1,185 of QNDG01000361.1, forward strand.
CTAATTTTTTTGATAAACTGTTAATCTTTGCAGTATCCGTTTTATCTTTAAACACTTCATCAAACATTCTTTTTCGTATCAACCGGGCAGAATCATTTATTGTTTTGATTTTATCAAAATGTTCTTTTCTTAATCTGTTGAACTGATCAATTTGTGAAGGATCTAAATTAAGCCTGTCACATAAAAACCCCATAACATCCGGTTTTCTTTTATATGTTTTCATCACAGGATGCGGAACAGGGATGTCTTTTTTAACAAGGCTGTACCATAAAGCAGACAGGGAAATAATATTCGCAATAACGAGAAAAATAATCAATCCTGTAATAACTTTTTTCTTACCTGATTCGGACATTTTATTCTCCCTCCTGCTGGGTTGTAATATCAAACAATTCGGTGCTGTTTAATACCAGATTGTACTCATCAGCAAAGCTCTGCTGAGCCTGGGCTGATGAGTCCTGTTTAAAAATATAGTAAACAGTAAAAATATTAACCGCAAGAAGCAGAAACAGAAACGCTGGTTGAAGCACTGAAATAACAGATCTTTTATGGAGGTTCTTTCCCCCCGGATTCTGCATTCTTGCCTTTAACCTTGTATAAAAATAAGAATCTGTGCTGACTGACTGAGGTTCTTCTATAAGTTCCAGAGTCCTTTCAACTTCATAAACAATTCTTTTATCTGTTTTTCTGTTTCTCTTCATTAAAACCATCTCCTCTTTTCACTACTTTTGACGAAATAATTAATAAAAAACTTGCTGTATTATAGTAATTTTTTCTCATAATAATTCTGTAAAATTATTTTCAATTTTTTCATACTTCGATAAATCAATGATTCCACTGAACTTACACTCTTGCCCATAATTTCCGCCACTTCTTTATATGAATACGACTGTAACTTGTTTAATACAACAGCTGTTTTCTGGTCCCTTGGTAACTTATCAATTGCCCAATTAAGTATATCCCTCCTCTCCTTCTTCTCAATTTCAGAATCAGGTTTGTCAGAGCTTGTAAACTCCGGCATACTTTCAAAATTATTTTCATAAAAAATACTGGTAAGCTGCTTAAATCTTGCTCGTCTTTTTTTCTTTCTAAGTACATCAAGAGATTTTGTTACTGCAATTCTGTAAAGCCATGTTGACAGTTTTGAATCTCCCCTGAATTTTTCTATGGAACGAAAAACCTCAATAAAAACATCCTGTGCAGTATCTTCTGCATCCCGTCTGTTCTTCAGAAAACCGTAACAAATATTTACAACTCTGTCCTTATTGTTTTCTACAAACTCTCTGAAGGTTTTTTCGTCGCCCTGTTTTAGTTGTTGTACTATTTTTTGTTCCACAGTTCTCCAGATTTTATTTTGATTCCAGCTCTTAATATTTAGACGTTATAAAAGCAAAAAATCATGTGAATTTTTCTATAATCAAGTCATAAATGCATATTTACAACACATATATTATATCAATCTTATTTCTTTTAATTTTAACTGGGCAGCTTAATTTTATATTTACAAATAGTTAGCAAACTGCACATCTCTATGATCAGAAATACTCCAGAGCATTTAAAGCCTTTTTGATAATTACATATTTTAAACATCAGCCCTGCATATAAGTTCCGGGCAGCATAGTTTTTATTCAGGTCCATATCTACTTATCATTATTTCCGATATTATTAATAACATCTGGAAATTATGATATTTTTTTTAAATTTTGTAAACATTTACCAATGTAATCAGTCTAATAATCAGTGAATATTGTGAATAACAATCAAAACAGATAACATAATTTTTTAACAGCAACAGAAAATCTCTATCGGGATTCAAGTTTTTGAAACAAAAAAGCTGTACGTCAGTATAATTTAATAATTACAGTTAATTTATCAATTACTATTTAATATTTTATCAGGGAGGTTAAATGAGGACATTTTTCTCAATTTTATTGATTTGTATCTTAACCGGCAGTTCAATGGCTCAAAAAACTTTTACAGGATTTGTTATTGACAGACAAACCGGAAAACCTCTATCAAATGCAAATATGCAGATAAAAAATACTTACAGGGGTACAATTACCAATGAAGATGGCCGATATAAGATAACAATCAATAAACTGCCTGCCACACTTGTTA
>QNDG01000362.1 GCA_003645915.1 Candidatus Zhuqueibacterota bacterium
CCATCATTAAAGAAGAAAACACTTGAAAAAAAGGAGGAAAATTGATAGGTTAGGGCAATGGATCTAACGAAGTCCATTTCTCTTAAAATAACCTACCGGAAAATTTTCCTAAACGTAAATAAAATAAACGCATAATTTTTGTTTTGTATTTTAAAGTCAATTTAATGTGGGTTTCGGTAAAATAAATTTTGATGCGGGAAATAATCAGGGAGAAGGATTAAATTGATTATTGAGGTATGTGCCGGCTCATATAATGACTGCATAACAGCGGAACAAGCAGGGGGTGACAGAGTTGAGCTTAACAGTTGTTTAAGTTCAGGAGGAATTACTCCGTCTGCCGGAATGTTGACAAAAATTCTGAAGGATACAAAGATACCGGTTATAATTATGGTAAGACCAAGGCCCGGTAATTTTGTATATACTGAGAATGAAATATCTGTAATGGAAAAGGATATTGAATTTGCCGTACAACACGGAGCACACGGAGTGGCTTTTGGAGTACTGGATAATAACGGTGAAATTAACGTCAATGCCTGTAAGAAGCTGTTGAGCGCTGCCAAAGGCATAGAAACTGTTTTTCATCGTGCTTTTGATCTTACTCCTGATCCGGAAAGAGCACTTGAAATTTGTATTGATCTGGGAATAAAGAGAATTTTAACTTCAGGACAGAAAAAAACTGCAATTGAAGGAGCTGAATGTATCCGAAGAATTATAAATAAAGCTGGCGGAAGAATAGAAATACTTCCTGCTGCAGGAATAAATCCGTCTAATGTGGAAAAAATCGTTAAGCTTACAGGATGCAATCAAATACATGGAAGTTTTTCCGCAAAAAGTCACGGAGAAGGCAGATCTGATCATCCAGGCTCCGATTATTTTAAGTTCGGTAGGGAACAACCAGCAACAGACTTAAAAACAGTTATGGCAATGAGGGAGATTGCAGATTCAATCAATAAGTTGTGAGTAATCAGTTCTTAATATTTTTTACTTGTCCGGTGATTTGTCTGTACTGATGTGAAAAACCACTTCCATAAATTTTTATAAAAATCGAGACTGTTATTATCGTTTTTAAGTAAATACTCTACTGAATTTCTCTGACCATAGGGGCGGAACTGAACCGCAGAATGATCTGTCCAGATAATTTTAAATTCAGGATGAAACTGAACTCCGAGAACATTGGAATATTTTTTATGAACAATGGCTTCAATTATTTTTCCGTCCATTGAATAAGCTGCCGGTTCAAAATCTCTTCCGATTTTTTCAACTGCCTGATGATGTGAGCTTACTACAAGAGGAGCCTGGTTTTCATAAACAGTTAGGTTGTTCAACAGCTTGTTTTTTATAAGTTTGATGTGATGAAGAGAGTAGGGTATAAATCCCTTTTCAGGGTACATGGCAGCCCATGGATTTCTGTGCATTGTTTCTCTGTTCAGTTTTACAACATCTTCAATACTATCCTTATTGTAAACTTCCGACGGAATATCCTGAATTAAAGTACCGCCTGTTCCTGTATTAAGTGTCTGCTCACCAAGGCATATTCCCAGCAGAGTAAAATCCGGTTTGTTTTGCAGGAGCGGAGTAAAAGAGGTGTCCTGAAATCCTCCGAGAGCGTTAAAAACAAATGACAGTTCAAAAAAATGCCGAAAAGGGGTACTTATTCTTGTTAAAAGAGATGTTTTCTCACCGTATAGATAGGGGGGGATATCTGCACCACCGAAGAGTATTGCTCCGTCTGCTTTTTCAATAATCAGTCTAAATGTGGAATAACATCCGTTTTTTGTAAAAAGATTTTCAGGAGAAAGTTCCTTTGAACATGCATTAAAAAATATCCATTTTTTTGTAAAGCTGTTTGCAAATTTAAAAGATTTGCTGTAATCGGTTCTTTCATGAGTATTATAAACACCAACGATGTACATGTTGTCAGGAATAAAGCCTGCTTTTTTTAAAGCATTAACAGATTCAAGTACATACATAGTAGGGTGAAATACAACAACAATTAAGGTGTCCGGTTTAGGCTTGTATGTTTTAAGGAACTCCGGGGTTTTGCTCTCATTTGCAAAGAGAGATTTCAGAATAAAAAGAGAGAATATGATTGTTATAAGAAAAAGCTTTTTATTATTTCTCATCAGGTGTCTCCGGGGATTTTAATGTTAAATGTTTATTTCTCCGATACAAGCAGGAAGTTATTATTTCCAAATTTGTCATAAAAGACAAATTTCTTGCCTATGTTGGTATAATACCATATTTCATATCTGCTTACAGATGCAAATGATCTGTTGCTGCTCATAGTTTCAATTTGTGAGGGAGCTCCGTAAATTATATAAATTCTTCCTCTGTCTGAATGCCAGCCGTCTTTTCCTCCTTTATACAATGAAAAATGCTGATTTGTGTAATTTACTCTGCGGTAAAATTCATTTTCAAGTTCATTTATCTCTGTGGACGGTTCAGGATCGCGTTCTTTCCAAAATTCAGTTAAAATTGTTTTTTGCTGTTCAATATCAGACGTTATCAGTTTTTTATATAGTTTTTTATCCATTATATACTGCATTGGTTTGATAAATGAAGAAATGTCGGAAATTAAAGCTGTCTGCCCTTTTCCTCTTATAAAAAAATATTCTGACAGAGACGTTTTGTACTTTCCGTTTGTGATAAAAATCTCCAGAAAATATTTTCCTGCTGAAAAAGGCTGGCCGATTGAGTATAACAGAGACTTTATATTGCTGTTTGGAACGAATTTTATTGAGTCTGAATACACATTTTTCCCTTGCACATTGGAGATTGTATAGATAACTTTATGGGGTAATGCTTTTTCTTTTGTATAAAGGTAGAATTGTGTCCAGAGGAGAGAATCTTCAGGCTCTCTTACCGGAGGGAATACAGGAAAATCTTTTTCCTGAGGAAGGCGTGATTTGGTTTTTGTATAAAATCGTATTTTTGTACATTTAAGGGGCTTTGATTTAAAGTCAGGAATGGATATGTTTTCCTTCAAAGTTACAGGCTTTCTTGTTGAAAGATCCATAACGTTCAGAATTAATCTGTAATTACCCGGCTTTGATAGAAAAGTGACCTGATCTTTGGTATAAATATTTTTTGAGTTTGTCTCAGAGAATGTTTGTGCAGTTACTTTCTTTTGAATAATTTTTGTCTTAACAGGTTCGTTGTTTTTATTTAAAAGTGCAATTGTTATTTCAAACCCGGCCTTGAAAAGAGTGTCCTGTTTTGTAAAAAGCAGAACGTCATTTGGAATACTGTAATACACTGTTACATATGTTTCCCTGGTTTGTGAAGGAGATGTGAAAAC
>QNDG01000363.1 GCA_003645915.1 Candidatus Zhuqueibacterota bacterium
CTGTATGTTAAAACGTTGTTAAATGCATTCATTGCGCTTTTATAATCGCCCATAGCATTCAGACTCTCACCTATCCAGTACTGGCAGTTGCTTGCAAGTCTGTGATCCGGATTTGAAACAAGAAGATTTCTCATAATTCTGATTGTTTCTTTATAGTTTCTTTTATAAAAATACTGGAGAGCCTGCTTGTATGTTGCTTTAAAATTATTATCGCTGACTCTGTTTGAATACCCCTGTTCAATTCCTGCGTACTGTCCTGCTACTTTACCTGAAACCTGAGCCAGAAGTCTTTCGTTTTCATTCACTTTGTTTTTAAGAGCTTCAACTTCCTGTCTGTTTCTTTCTATTTCAGCTTGCAATTGTTCTACTCTTGCAATAAGTTCATTAGCATTAGTAGGTCTTGAATATTTACTTTTTTCTGCCTTGGAAGTTGTGCCTGTAGTTACATTGTCAGATGTGTTACTATCAAAAGAGCTTTTCTCCGTATTACTTGTTTCTCCAAAAAGAAGAGCAAGTGCATCTGCCTCGTCCTTACTTGTTTCAGTTTTTGACTGATTTGAATTATTACTGCTGGACTGATCTTCAGTGTTCATCTTAAACAAGTCATCAATTGCAAGATCATTATTATCAACAGGGTATTCCATTTCTTCGCCTGATGCTTTTTTACCTGATTTACCAAGAGCATAGCTTAAACCAGCTTTGGCTGACCAGAATATTGGTTTGCTTTGTCCAGCACCTGTTGTGCTCATAAAAGCGTACGCTATATCACCACCGGCATTTATGGACAATTTATTATTGATATTGTAAGAAAGTCCCAAACCTCCTGTAAATGCAGGATCATATCCCATATCAATTTTTGTTGTTGTACCTCCTGCAGTAGAATTGTATACAGATTTAAACCCCATTATACCTGCATTTATGTATGGGGATAAATTCCCTAATGTAACAGGGTAAAAACCAAATCTCAATTCTCCCATAGGGAAAAGAGATACCTTGTTCACATCTGTCCCCAAAATCTTATCTGTTGCAGAAACATAACCTGCACCAATTGTAAAAAACATCTTGGGGCTTAGATTATACTTTGCCAGTAAGGTTAAACCGGGGCCAGCACCTGCACCAGGACTGTTTCTTGTTGTCTGATCCTGACGCGTTAATGAAAAATTTCCTCCTATTTCATCAGGAAGAAGCTTGTTAGTTTTTTCCTGAGCAATAATATTTACAGCAAAAAGCATCATTGCTGTAAATAAAATCAATCTCTTCCTCTGCATTTTATCCTCCACAAATAGCTAATAGATTTATACATTTCAACTATGCAGTGTTATTGCAAAATCTTTGCCAAACTTATTAATTTACTGATAATAAACTCATATCATATTGTTATTACTGGTGTTATAGTTATATCAGATAAGATGCTGATTTATTTCAATCTGCAATAATTGAGCGATTTCAGGCCGGCTGGTTCATTACATATCAAAAGGAAAGATTTGCAAAAACATATTCACAATAGCAACCTTTTTAGGAATAACTATTGTTGTATCACAGTGGTGTAATAAAATCTAACAGTCTTCCTGATTAGAAAAATTCACAGAACAGGTCAGAATGAAAAAAATCTTTCGCTGTTTTTTTGTTTTCATTATAGATTAGTTATAATCGGTTTGCTGGTTTTATTGTAATAGATATGAATGGGCATAAAGCAATATCTGTCCTTAAAAGCGTTAAAAAACAAAAACTGTTGATTCTCATGTGTGAGTATGGAGTGCAATCAATAGGCAGGATAATTGCTTAAGGCTTTTTTTAAAATGAAGAAAGAAACCAATCGACAGGCGTATCAGGCAATAATTTGATACACACACGGCCTTAGAAGCTGAACATAACCATGTTTATACATATCCCAGGTAATGCCCCGATCATTTAATATCTTGGATATACGCTCTATGATCCCAATCTTCCTTTAAAAAGATATTGACTCTTTAAAAATAGACAATAACTTTTTTGCAGGAAATCGTCGTTAAAATAAACATAGCCACATCAATGCCGGACTGTTTTGTATCGGGATAATTTGAAGAACAATCAACTTTTGCATTTTTTAATATGGCTGTTTGTCGATAATGTTTTTTTGTTTTCGTAAATACAATTTAGAACAAGACATTATGAAAGAAAACAGAAATTTTTATGAATTATTCAGGTTAATTAATATTTTGGATCAGGTAGATTCCCTTTGTATAAGTTCAACATTAAGAAGCTTATGTATTGGTGGTTTCCTCGTTTCTTCTATAAGATCAAATAAAATTTTTGCAGCGCTTATTCCAAGTTCAATCAGAGGCTGTCTTATAGTTGTCAGTGAGGGTTTTACATATTCGGCAAGTTCGATATCATCGAACCCTACAACACCAATATCTTCCGGTACTCTTAATTTTCTCTCTTTTATTTTTTCAATAAGAGCTATGGCAGAATAGTCGTCAGCACAAAATACAGCATCAGGCAAAATTTTTGCTTTAAACAATTTTTCGCATTCATGGTATGCAACGGATTTTCTGAATTCTCCGAAAACAATCCATTCGTCTCTTTTTTCAAGACCAAGATCTTCTAATTTTTTCAGATAACCTCTTAGTCTGTCCTTACCGTTTGTCTCGTGCAGACTTCCTGCAATACATGCAATTTTTCTGTATCCTTTTGAATAAAGATGTTCTACTGCAAGTTCAGCACCTCTTATATTTTTGGAATCAACAAAGTTGATTTTTTTTGAGTACCTTTTATGATTTACAAGTACAAAAGGAAATTGGGTCTCAGAGAGAGGAGCAATTCCCGGATCATCAATTATTGTTTTAAGGAGTATCATTCCGTCCAGCAAACGGTTTTTGACTATCTTAATATATTTGTCTTCGCTTTTATCGGAATATTCAACAGGGATTAAAATTATTCTGTAATCTTTTTTCAGTGCTTCATCAGTAATGCCGCTTAAAATCTGGGCAATATAATTATCCAGAAAAAGGTGTTCAACCTTTGGAATAATTACGCCTATAATTTTTGTTGATTTACTTACAAGACTTCTTGCTATAAGATTCGGTTGATATCCAAGCTCGTCTATTATTTTTTTAATTTTTTCTGCAGTTTTAGGTGCAACATATCCCCTCCCGTTAATAACACGGGATACTGTCATTTTGGAAACGTTTGCCTTTTTCGCAATATCCGCAATAGTAATTCGCATCAAAATCTCTTTCTATACAGAGCCCTCAAGATACAGAGCAGCCGCCCCAAGTATTGCAATATCATC
>QNDG01000364.1 GCA_003645915.1 Candidatus Zhuqueibacterota bacterium
AGAAAAATTATATCCGGGCCCTTTTTAACAAGGATAACTCCTCCGGGTTCATGTGTGGAAAAACTTTGGTCAAACAAATTTTCAAATTCACGTTGGATTTTGTGTATTTTACCGGAGCATGCTGTAAGTATGGTGATTATTAATAAAAAATATAATATCTGTTTTCCGGGTTTGCTAAAATTTGTATGCATGGCTAATCCTGTGGGTTAAATATTAATAAACATTTTATAAGAGTAGCTGCCGATTTATCTTTGTTCAGCCTATTATGAATTCCAGGCTGAATAAAGTTATGAGCAAAATGATTTTAGGGAATCAAAACTTACAATTATCCGCATTCCCTCTTAAATTAAATGAAGCAGCATAAAAATTCGGATCCAGAATGAATTTTTCTACAGTAACAGGGGTTTTTAATGTTTGCCACCTTACAGTCGGGTGTATCCACTGTACTTTTTCATTAAAACAGACTTTTACGGGCATATTAAAATTTTTTACACAATTATTCCATCGGTACTGAAATGTACTATCACTAATAATGTATTCCAGAACCGGGATTCTGACATCCCTGAGATACTGATTAAAAAATGGAGCAAGATTTATCCCTGTGTGTTTTGTCAGATAATTTTCTATCTGTGCTGATGTAACTGTCTGATGATAAAATTTTTTATTCAGCCCTCTCAAAATACTTCGCCATTTATTGTCATCATCTACAATCTGCCGTAAAGTATGCAGCATGTTGGCTCCCTTGTAGTACATATCACCGGAGCCTTCATAATTAACGTTGTAAATCCCTATAATCGGCCTGTCGTTTCTGATGTTCTGTCTTGTACCCAAAACATATTCAGCGCTTGCTTTTTTCCCGTAATAATAATTTAAAAAGAGATTCTCCGAATATGCTATAAAGCTCTCATGTATCCACATATCTGCAATATCCCTGTCAGTAATGCTGTTGCCAAACCATTCGTGCCCTGATTCGTGAACAATTATAAAATCAAATTTCATACCCCATCCGGTGTGGCTGACATCATTCCCCATGTACCCGTTTTTATAGCCATTTCCATAAGTCACAGAACTCTGATGCTCCATTCCTGTATAAGGAACCTCTACCAGTTTGTAACTGTCTTTATAAAATGGATACGGGCCGAACCAGTATTCAAAAGCTTTCAGCATTCTCGGGACTTCTTTAAACTGTTTTCTGGCTTTCTCAAGGTTATACCTCAGGACATAATAACTGCAGTCCAGCACACCATTTTCTCCATGATACTTCTCAGTAAAATTTACATAATTGCCGATATTAACATTGACGTTGTAATTATTAATTGGATTTGATACAAACCAGTGAAAAGTTTTCGTCCCGTCGCCATTTATGTTGATGCTTTTTAACCTGCCGTTTGATACTTCAAAAAGTTTTTCAGGGACAGTAACGCTTATAAGCATGCTGTCTGGTTCATCGTATAGATGGTCTTTGCACGGCCACCATAAGCTTGCTCCGTCTCCCTGGCATGTAGTTGCAATAAAATCATTACCGTCTCTGTCTTTTGACCATGTCAGACCGCCGTCCCACGGAGGCCGTCTGCTTATTTTTGGTTTTCCTCTGTAGAAAACAGTCAGAGTATTGATGTCCCCTGTTTTTTGTGTTTTTATAAGATTTACAAAATATGCATTACCGTGTCTGTTAAATTGCAGTTTTTGTTCGTCCTGTACTACTTTTGTGATTTCCATGGGATTTTGCAGATCTATCTGCATGACCTGAAGGGGCTTCAGCACCCTGTACTCAATAGTATTTGTGCCTGCAATACTCTTTTCAGCAGGATTAACTTTGATGTTAAGGTGATAATAGGTTAGATCCCACCATTCTCTCTCTTTTGTTATTGATCCCCTGAGAGTATCCTGATGTGTAAATACAGGCAGTTGTGAAGAGGCAGATGAGTACATGGTCAAGGATAAAAAAAACGCTATAAATAAGCTGCTTAAAAACTTCATTTGAAATTCCTTTGTTCGAAGGGGTATTTTCTTTTTTTGGAAGATAATAATAAAAACAGAATAAATCAAGAGGTGTGGTATTGTAAAAACGCGGGTTGATTACTTTTTTCTTAAAAAATATCAGATGGTTAGAAAATAATAAATAGGCTGCATTCTCTAATTTTCTTTTTGATTGTGACCTCAAAAATAGCTGAATCGTGTGCCTCTACATTAAATATTAATTGAAATATCAATTCCTGAAAATTAAAATATTTTTTTCTTGAATCCAACAGGCTTTTATTGTATTTTTGAAAAACGCTATTATCAATTACAAATTTTCTAAAGAGGCCTATTATGAGAATAAAAAAACTATTTACCTTGATTCTTATCTTGTTTGCCGCTACTCTTCTGGCTCAACAGGCAGATCCCGGAATTTTAACAATTGACCGCATTTATAATTCAGGAGAATTCAACGGCAAGTGGTTCGGCCCTGCAAGATGGCTGATGCACAGAGGCGGATATACAACTCTGGAGCAGTCAAAAGATGTTAAACACGGAAGGGACATTGTACTCTATTCGGTGCGAGGCAAACGTTCTGTTCTGGTTTCTGCGAAAAATCTTATCCCGAAAGATAAAAACAAACCTCTTGCAATTGCAAATTACATCTGGTCAAAGGACGGATCAAAACTTTTGATCTTTACAAATACAAAAAGAGTGTGGCGCAGAAATACAAGAGGGGACTATTGGGTTTATAATTTAAAGACAAAGGAATTGTTTAAACTGGGCGGGGAGTATGCAAAACCTTCAACCCTGATGTTCGCAAAATTTTCTCCTGACGGAACCAGAATAGCTTATGTAAGAGAGAACAACATTTATGTTGAAAATCTAACTACGCATAAAATTACTCAGCTTACATCTGACGGATCAAGAACAATTATTAACGGCACTTCAGACTGGGTTTATGAGGAGGAATTTAATCTGAGAGACGGATTCAGGTGGAGCCCTGACGGAAAGTACATTGCTTTCTGGCAGTTTGATGCCAGCGGTGTAGGCGTTTTTTACATGATTAACAATACGGACTCAATTTACTCAAAAATAATCCCTGTGCAGTACCCCAAAGCAGGTACAACAAATTCAGCATGCAGATTAGGGGTTGTCCCGTCAGAGGGCGGCTCTGTTGTGTGGATGAAGGTTAAAGGAGATCCAAGAAACCTCTACATAGCAAAGATGGAATGGATTCCGGATTCACACAAAATTCTGTTCCAGAAATTAAACAGACTTCAGAATCAAAATCAGGTAACAGAGGGAGATG
>QNDG01000365.1 GCA_003645915.1 Candidatus Zhuqueibacterota bacterium
CTTGTTTTCCGTAGATTTTGTAATGTCTAAAGATAACCTGCATTATGACAAAAGTAACGATAATACAATAAATTATCTTTCTGAGATCAATGAAAAAATGTATAAAATATCAAAAATAACAAAAAAAAGAACCCCGTTCTCTGAGATTCTTTTTGTTTATCCTGTTCAGACTATTATGAATCTGCTGCCCGGGAAAAGAGCATCTGCTGTTAGAGAAATTTTCAGAATAATTAATCAGCTTACACTGAACAATATTCAGGTTGACATTTTTTCGCCTGTACATCTTACAAAATCATCAATATCCGAAAAAGGAATAAAACTGGGAAACAGAGTTTACAAATCAATTATCTTCCCTTTCGCAGAAATTGTTGATCGGAAAACTCTTCAGACAATCCGGAAAATTAATCAGTATAAAATTCCTTTGATTTTTCTGGGAAGTGCTCCGGCTTTCACAACAGACAGCATTAAAATATCAGAAGCAAATTACAGTTTTTTCAACACTGATTCAGATTTTATCCGTGAAATAGCTCCCCTACTCCCGGAACCTGTTGCAAAATTCCCAAAAAACTCAGTAGGGACACATATACTTTTAAGTGACAGAACAATTATACTTGCAGCGCCTTCTGAAAAAAATCTTGAATTCTCAGGGAAAATCATTTTTGAAGAGGAAGAAATAACAGTAAAAAATGAAAAATCTCTTGTTGTGTTAGAAAAAATTGCAGGAGAAAAACTCAAGCGGATTTTTTAATGTCTCAGACAAATAAATTTTGCTGATTTTTTTTATCAGATTCGTAAAGCACGTTTCTTCTTGCTTCGAGAAGAGTCTCCTCTTCTCCTCTTAATTGAGAAGCGCTTGTTATTTTAATGTTTTTTGTTACTGCCACAGCCTCTATATCCGTGATATATTTTTCCCATTCCACGCTTCTTTTTATATGATGATCCAGTATCAGCTCAGTTACAGGAAGTTTCTCCAAGACCGAACTTATTCTCCGGAATTTTTCATTAACTGCAGACTCTTCATCAACTGTTTTAATAGTGGACACATCAGGCCCGTCAAGATAAAGGATATCAGGGGAAGTATTTTTAAGATAATTATAAATCCCGGGATCTTCAAATCCGTTAACACATGACGAAAAAAGAAGACTGTTTATTTCATCCTCTATTTCCACCATTATACATGTATCTTTCTTCTCCTTGCCAGTAAAAAAAGGCGGGGAAAATTTACATGTTACACCATTTAAATTAATTGATGCGTTATCTGCCACCGACAGTCTGCACAACTTATTTTTTGCATACTTAATAAAACCAAAGGCTCTGTTTCTCTGGACAGCAGGGATATTTGTATTGGGATTTTTTAACAACAGGTGCTTTTTATGATACATTGTATAGGAAATATCATAAAAATGTTCAGGATTATAATTTGTAATTATAACAACATCAGCAATACGGATATAGAGTTTAATTCTCTCCACCACCTGATTAAACATCCATTTTTCCACAGGATGAGGTGCAAGATCAAATCTTTCAGGTGCAAGAGCTACTCCCGGATCAATAATAATTTTAACATTACCGGAAGTTTCCACAAATGTCGCCATTGAGCGCACACCCATGGAATCTGCGCCTATCGGGATAATTTTCATGCTAAACCTCTTATTCGGTTTTATGATTCTTAATAAAACATGCCCGAAAAATATTTTTCGGGCATGTCAGAAAATTCATTCAGCTTATAAAATTATGTCCCGATTTTCCAGGATGCCAGATATTCCTTTTGTTCCTCTGTAAGCTCGTCAATGGAAACACCCATTGATTCAAGCTTTAAAGTTGCAACCCAGTTTTCAATATCCTCAGGCACGTTATATACACGCGGCTTAAGCGAATCTTTTTCTTTTACAACCCATTCGGCCATTAGAGCCTGAGTTGAAAAACTCATATCCATAACACTTGCAGGGTGTCCTTCTGCTGCAGCAAGATTAATAAGTCTCCCCTCTGCAAGAAGGTGAATTCTGCGGCCGTCAGGCATAATATAAGCATCCACATGCTCGCGTACTTTTTTTACATCAGACGCGAGATCTTTTAAGGCTTCTGTTTCAATCTCAACATTAAAATGTCCGGAATTTGCAACAATTGCACCGTCTTTCATTACTTCAAAATGCTCGCGTCTTATAACATTTATATCGCCTGTTAAAGTGCAGAAGAGATCACCTGTTTTTGCAGCTTCAATCATAGGCATAACTCTGAATCCGTCCATTGCAGCTTCAATCCCCTTTACAGGATCAACTTCAGTAACAATAACATTAGCGCCCATTCCCTTGCATCTCTGGGCAAAGCCTCGGCCGCACCATCCGTACCCTGCAACAACAACGGTTTTACCTGCAAGAAGAATATCAGTTGCCCTGATTATTCCGTCAACTGTTGACTGGCCTGTACCGTATCTGTTATCAAAAAGATTTTTTGTTTTTGCATCATTAACAGCAACAACAGGTATTTTTAACGCGCCGTCCATTTCCATTGCACGCAGACGGATTACCCCTGTTGTAGTCTCTTCCATGCTTCCAAAAATCTCTTCTGCTTGATCCTGATAGTCAAAATGTATCGTTGATACAAGATCAGCTCCGTCATCCATTGTTATATTTGGATGATGCTCTATAGCAGTTTTGATGTGTTCATAATACGTATCTTTATCTTCTGCCCGTTTTGCAAAAACAGAAATTCCGTACTCTTTTACAAGAGCCGCAGCTACGTCATCCTGGGTCGAAAGAGGATTAGAGGCTACAAGCACAATCTCCGCACCGCCTGCCTTAAGTGTTCTGACTAAGTTTGCTGTTTCTGCTGTAACATGCAGACAGCACGACATTCTCATGCCTTCAAAAGGTTTTTCTTTTGAATATCTTTCACGAATCAGCTTTAATACAGGCATGTCGTGCTCTGCCCATTCTATTCTTACTCTGCCTTTTTCGGCAAGATTTAAATCTGCTACATCATGTTTCATTAATAATCCCCTTAAGCCTTTAATAATTCTTCTGTTTTATCTGTCTTTTCCCACGTAAAATCCGGATCAGGTCTGCCAAAATGCCCGAAAGCAGCCGTCTTTTTATAAATCGGTCTTCTCAGATCCAAAGCATCAATAATACCGGCAGGTGTCAGATCAAAAACTTTCATCACTTTACGCGCTAAATCTTCATCTGAAACCTTACCTGTGCCAAAAGAATTAACAAGTACTGAAACCGGCTCTTTCACACCAATTGCATAGGCAAGTTCTATTTCA
>QNDG01000366.1 GCA_003645915.1 Candidatus Zhuqueibacterota bacterium
AGGCATTGCCCCTATTTTAAGCTTCTCAACTGGTGAGGATGAAAACGGAGACCCAAAGGTTGATGTTCAGTACAGCGGGTCAGTATTCTTCAACCTGAACATGGCAACTGCCTCAAAATCAATCCCTTATATCACAGGCAGATACTACCAGTACACCTTTGACATCCCAGAGGGCAGAGATTTTATTGATTATTCATACATTACAATAGGTGCAGGCGTAAAAAGCTTTTTTAACGAATATGCAGCATTTAATACAGTAGTGACCTACGGCTTCTCACCAAAATCAGAATCCAAAGGCGGAATAATTATGATAATGACAGGTCTTTCGTTTATTTTTTAAACCTGACATTCTTTGGTTACCCGGAGGGCTATTAAATGAAAAACCTTAAAATCACTATCGTATTACTGATTCTTGTCACTGGCATTGCAAACGCACAGTTTAACCTCTATCTGGAACACCGGATACCTGTTAAATCTCATGAAACCACTTTTCTGGAATTCAGCAGTAACGGCCGTTTTCTTTCCTGGGGCGACAGTAAAGGTAATTTATACATTTTCGATACAAGTGCAGGACGAACTATTCACAAAATAAAAGCGCACTGGGGAAATATAAATACCGCTGTTTTTGATCAGCAAAACAGCCGTCTGATAACCGGAGGACAGGACGGTAAAATCTGCGTTTGGGACCTTTACAGCGGCAGACTTGAAAATTCAATTAAAGGATACGGCACGGAAATTTCGGATCTTGCACTTTCTCCTGATGACCGCATGCTTGCTGTAGTCGGGAAAAAGAAGGAAGTTTTTATTTTTGAATTCCCACTCGGGGCTCTGAAAGGAAAGATGAAAGGACACAGAAAAAAAGTAATTTCCGCTGCTTTCAGTACAGGCGGCGATCAATTGTTATCTGTTTCAGAAGACCGGAAAATGATAATCTGGGATGTTAATAAACTATCTTTGGTACGTAAAACTGCAATTGAAGCGCGCACAATAACAGGCTCCGGCATAGATATCAAATCTGCGGCATTCAGCTTTGACAGAAAATTTATCGGAGTGGGAATAGAAGAGCACGTTCTTGCAAAAGGCGGCAGAGGAATGAAATTTCAATACAATCTTTCATTCTTTGACTGGGAAACAGGAGCTGAAATTGAAACACTTGCCGGCAATCGGAAGAATATTGATTTTTTTCTGATCTCTCCGGACAGAAAATATGCAATCACTGACAATTCAACGCTCCGTAATAACAGAATATCTTTCTGGAACATACAAAACGGCGTTATTGAACAGAATTACCCAATGCCCGGAAAACTTACATGTATGGCAGTATCAAAAAACGGTAAATGGTTTGCCGCAGGATACAGAGACCTTAATGATAAATCTTTAAGCCACATCAATATCTGGCAGTTATCCGGCATGCAGGGCTATAAACGTTTCGGAACCGATCAGCCGGTTGCTGTTAAATCAAACAGAGGATTCGGCTCTTCCATAAAAATAACAACTCCTGAAGAACCTCTGATCTCTTACGGTACAAGAAAGCGTATTGCAGTAATGACCTTTGATGCACGCGGTATTGAAACTGATGTTGCACAAACAACTACATATCTGATTGAAAGCAAACTTGGTAACAGCGGATTAATTGAGCTGGTGGAACGAAATCAGATAAATAAAGTTCTGGATGAATTAAAATACCAGCAGACAGGACTTACTGCATCAAATGCCGCAGACCTGGGTCAGCATCTGAATGCAGAGTATATTCTGATCGGAAGTATAAATAAACTGGGCAATTTGCTTATAATTACTGCAAAACTTGTAAACGTAAAAACAGCTCAGATTGAAGGAACCAGAGAAGTACAATGCTCCAATGCAACTATTGAGACAATATCTGACATGGTGTCAGCTCTGGCTCCGACAATTATTAAATTTTAAGCTCTTTTCCTTAAATTAAACGGATAAAGGACGCATTAAAATATTTCCCGACAATTCATGTAACCATGTCCGGCTTTTGACGGATTCGTGTAATTCGTGGATAAAAAAAGAGACACCCAAACAGGGCGTCCCTTCTGAATAAATAATTATTTCCAGATCGGAACCTTGCAGGTGCCTCCTCTGGATTTTACAACCCGTCTCAGCCATTGCTCTGGATACCCTACTGATTTAATCCATCCTTTTTCATTTTTCACATATCCGTCATTATACTTTGTTAAAAGGTCCTTACCCAGTTTTTCCCATCTCTTTACCACCTGCTGACCGTGGGTTACCGAATAATCTGTCAGATATTTTTTCATGAGCCCAGGATTTGTCTTTGCAAGTTCCGTTGCCGTATTTTCAATTGCAGGCTGAAGCTCAAAGAAATTATCTTCAATTTCAGACTGAACTTTCTGTATATCTTTGATCATGTATGAATATTTTAAATTGGCAATGTTTGCCACAAAATTAAAAACCCACCATGCAGAATCAAAAGAAAACTCTCTGATGTTTCCAACTGTAAAAGCTTCCGGTAGTGCATCTATTGAACAATACAGCGGGATATAGCAAGTTGTATAAGTGTCGTCCATTCCGTACCACAGCACTCCGCCGATTGCATCAGGCAGATAAGAGCGGGACTGGGAAACAAAAGAAAAACCTGTCTGCTGTGTCGAAATTGGCCTCTCCCATGCATATTCCACACTGTCAACTTTCCATGTAACAGGGCGCCATCTGTTCGGAGTTCCGAATGGTCCTGCATCAATACCCCTGGTCATATCAAATGGTGTTCCTTCGTAGTGATCTCTCATAAGAGACATTACATCTTTAACCGAGAGTTTTGAATCAGGTTTTATAAAAAGAGGATAGCGTTCCGCACCTTTTACAGCTCTTGCAAAATCAGGAGAAAATTTCTTTGACGGAGCACTTCGTCGGAATATGCTCCATACACGCGATGCACAGTAAAGACATTTTTCCGGTTTTACCGGATCATAAGCATCACAATATCTGAAAGGTTTTCCGGATTTCGGATCATAAAATCCCTTTTTCTTTGCAAACGATATTACATTCTTTGAATAAATGCAGTTTTCCGGATCATCCAGAGGAAACTCTCCTATTCTGGACATGTTTGCATGAGCACACATGTATCCTTCCGGTACCCTCAGAGCCACCCACTCTGCCCCTTTACCACCGGGGCCGGGGCCGATCATCTCCATAATCCACACTTCATTGGGATCCGCAATTGAAAATGTCTCTCCTGTACTTGCATATCCGTACTTTTCAACAAGATCTGTTATTA
>QNDG01000367.1 GCA_003645915.1 Candidatus Zhuqueibacterota bacterium
CCTCAATATTTTCAGAAGACAACCTACTATTGCGGACCTGCTTCTGTCCAGATGCTGTTGGATTTCTTAATGAATCGGAAAATAGAGCAGGACACACTTGCAAAATGGATGGAAACCAAAGGCCCTACAGCAGGAACACGTCCCGTTTTAATCATGAAGTTTCTGCGGAAATTTACAGGTGAACCTTTCAGAGAAGTCGAAGCTTTCTCACATGAAATTATTGAAAAAAATATTGAATACGGTTTTCCAGTAATAGCCAGAGTTGAAACCTCATATCTAAGAGGATGGGATGATGATTCTGGCGGAGGCCATTTTATCCTTATTAAAGGATTTACTAAAAACTTTTACTATGTGAATGACGCAGTTAAAGGCAAGGTTTTTTATTCACGCAAGGAGATAGAAGAAGCAACTGTCAAACATGTATTTGGTCCATTACTCATCGTGAGAGTAAAATGAACAACAATAGCAATCAAAGCGATCTTGGTGGTGATTACACATTAACACCTGTGCCTCAGGATAAGAGAAAACACTGGATAGATGTTTCCCTTGTTTGGATGGGAATGAACATATGCCCTCCAACTCTGCTGCTGGGTGTGTGGTTAATGCGTTATCAGAGTTTTGGCAGAGCAACTATTTCACTAGTCATTGGTTTAATTGTTTTAGCTGCTTTTTCAATTATGCAAGGTATAATCGGCAATCAATCCGGATTACCTACATATCCCCTATCCCGTCAGGCCTTCGGTGAGATTGGAGGTAGAATCTTTTCTTTTATAATGTTTCTTACCCTTATTGGTTGGTTTGGAGTCATGACAGAAAGTCTTGTAGCTACTTTTTACTCTCAAATTTTTCCATCCATAGGTGTAAACATTTCTATCTCTGCAAAACCGATTATTGCTTTTTTTTTCGGAATGGGAATAACTGCTATCTGCTTTTTTGGTTTTAATGCAATTACCTGGTTAAACAGATTAACTATTCCCGGACTGCTCTCCCTTACATTCTTTGCACTATTTAAAGTTCTCAATAATTCCGAACTTATTAATAAAGTAATGAGCTGGCAGCCTCCCCAAAATACAATATCAATTCAGCAAGCGATTACATGGGTTGTCGGTTCATTAATAATTGCTGCTGTTACTGCACCTGATTTTAATAGATATTCCAGGCGTTCCACAGATACAGTATACTCAGTTCTGATTGGGAATGTACCTATAGTACTTTTTCTTTCAATAATGGGGATGATTTTCGCTGTTCTTTCAGGGGCAGCAGAAGGTAAGAGTGCCATTGAAGCAGCCGATTTATCAAGCGTATTTGCAACTCAGGCATGGAATATCGGGCCGGTCTCAGGAGCATTCATTGCCGCTTTTATCCTGATCGGAGCAATTATAACTACAAATGTGGTAAATCTTTATCCCGGTGGAATGGCCTTAGTTACAGTACTTAAAGGAAGCGGAAAATACTGGAAATACTTTGAAGACAGAGCAATTTTGACAATATTTGTTGGTATTGTAGGCTCATTGGTAGCGTCAATAGGAATTCTGTCAAAATTTGAAGTTTTTCTCGAAATGCTTACAAATTTTGCCGTACCTCTCATAGGAATTATGAGTACGGATTACTTTATATTAAGAAATAAAAACAGAATAAAGGGTTTTATTAACCTATCAGCAATAATCACATGGGTCGTTCTTTCATTCGCTTCACTTCTGGAGATAATACCGGGCGGCGGAATATCGGCTGTATTGTATTCTGGTCTTTTATACTACACTTTAGAAAAGACCTTTAGTGAAAAACTACATATCCAATCTAAATAACTTTAAATCATGGGTGAAAAAATTATGAAAAAATATTTCGTACTTATCGTAACTATTCTGGCTCTTTTTGTATCCTGCTCAAAGAAAGCGGGATCTGTAACAGATCCAAATGAAAAGGAAGAAACAAATATTAAAGGATTTTGGATGTGGGGCAGCACACTAAGCGATCAAGGGACAGACATAGTTGTACAGAAACTGGCAGATAATTTTGCTAAGGACGTTTTTCTATTGGTAAAAGGTATAGCCGGCACAAAAACCTCTGCAACAATCTTAAAAGATTTTATCTCTAAGGCCCACACAAAGGACATTAAAATACATCTGTGGTACGTGGTCAATAGTGATGACAAATTTTTCTCCACTCATCCTGATGCATCCATATATCACTGCCCAAAACCGTCTATCGGATATCCGGATCCATATCCAATGAATGACGGAAGGATTAATCCGCTTTACCCTGGTTACAAACAATATGTTCTGGACAATATCCGCTATTTCTTAACTAACTTTGACTGCGATGGAATTCATCTGGATTACATCCGCTATTCGCATTTTGTTTATTCATTTGATAAATATCACTTGCAAAAAGCTGACTCTTTGGGGTGCAACACAGAGCGCTTGTTGAATTTCTTCGTTAATAATTATGATTACTACGCCTATAATGAAGGCTTTGTCGACCTTTTCTCCAGTGGAGATACGGATGTCGTTAAATGGGTTGAACTAAGGAAGAATGTTGTCTATGATTACATATCATCTGTAAAAGATTTGATCAATCAGATAAAGCCCGATATTCTATTTTCTGCTTCTTTTATGCCCGAAGGTGCTACTGATCCTGCATGGGCAGATTCTTATTACTCTCAAAATTATACATTGAATTCTTCGCTATTAGATTTGATAATTCCCATGTCCTACTTTAAAGACTACGGTAAAAATACTGACTGGCCGAAAACAGTAGCAGAAAAAGCAATAGATCTGGTAGATAGTTCCTGTAAGATAGCACCGGGTCTTCAATGCTATAACGGGGTAACAGCCAAACAATTAGAGGAACAAATCGTTTCTGCAAACGAGGCAGGTCTCTTTGATATGGTTATCTTCAGATATGGCGCTGCTTCAGAAGAGCAATGGGCTGTTATAAAAGAATATTTTAAAGATACAGATGAGAATGAAAAATAATGAAAACTATAGAGAGACTAAAATGAAATTAACAACCCTTCAACTTAGAGAGCTGCTAATAGGCGTGACATTCTTCTCAACAGGCGGCGGTGGCTCTTTGGAACTTGGTCTCAAATTAGTTGATAAGATTGAAGAGATAGAGCTTATTGATCTCTCAGATATTGATCCCCTAAAGATGTGTGCAACGTCTTATTTGGTAGGTTCTATAAAAGCTCCTCCTTTAGAAGAGCTAAAAAGAATGCATAAGAACGTATGTATAAATGATGACTCGGATTTAATACTA
>QNDG01000368.1 GCA_003645915.1 Candidatus Zhuqueibacterota bacterium
GCCTGTCCCAATCCACAGAACCCATCCAGTAAATTTTGTCTTTAATTTTCCTTGGTTTCATAATACCTCCTGTATTAGTTCTTCATATTTTCCGAATAGTTCCCTGACTCTACTTCTCCTAACGATTTCTATCTTTCATAAAACAATTTTTTATATGTGCCTTTCTATCCGTAAAATGTAAGTCCCAGTCACATTTAACACAACGAAAGAAGATCATTATGCAGTTTTAAAGCCTGCAAACACCTGTCCCGAACTTGATTCGGGAAAAAGGCACTTTGTTTCAGGTAAAGTAATTATCAGCATCTACCCGTCAAAAGAGAAATACGATGCCTCTGTTATCAATAAAACAGGGTTGCTTCAAGGGAAAACATTTTCATTTAAAAATACTCATAACGGTCTTGAAAAACAAAATCGTTTATCAATCACAGTTTTAAAAAAAATAAATTAAACAGATTTTATTTATTTTGAACTTGCTATTGTGCAATTAGTTGGCTTAACAGTACACACAACATCACATACTTAAGCCCGGCAATAATTATTTACCGGCAAAATGGCATCAAGAGCCAATCATTATAAAAACATAAATAATTACTAAGGCCCGATATGAACCATGTCGTACTGAAAATCTCCTCTTGCATAATAGTCTTCATCCCTGGAACAAAGATCATACTCTCCCCGCAGCAGAGCATAATGGCCGTGCTCCATTGTTGACAGGTAAAGAAGTATTTCCTGGGTGCCTCTGTGTTCCACTTCTTCTGATAAATCCTGATAAAAATCTTCAAACACTTTTTCCACCTCAAGAGCAACCTCAAGAAGATCAAGAACCGAAGATTCCTTTTCTATTGCTATCTTCACTCCCGGAACTATTGATTTTTTATCTAATGCAGGCTCTTTACCTGGAAACATTTTTTTAAAAAGAGTTTCCATTATGGCCTTGTGTTTCTTTTCTTCTTCTATTAAAAACTGCAGTTTATCTTTTAAAACAAAATTACTTACGGACTTTTTAAGTTTGTCATACAATTCAGCAGATTCAATTTCCGCTGTAAGAGCCATGCTGAGGGCATCTTCCAAAGACAGAGAAGCAACATCAACAGACATTGTTTATCCTCCGTTTTTTATTAAAACAAACTCATCTGATTTTCTGCCCGGTTCTTCGGGGCAGTTTGATAGTTAAATATAAGTGAGACACTAAACGCCAAGAATCTTTTTAAATTCAAGAATCTTATAAATATGCCGCCTCTCTTCTTCAATTATGGATTCAATTACGTCCTGTTCTTCAGTCTTAACGAGATTTTTCATCTCGGAAAAAAAGAGAATTGCATCTTTTTCAAAAGAAATTGCAATTCGCAGCGCAGCCGCAGGATCACTCATCTCCTTTTTTAAATCTTTTACATCCGAAGAACCAGGGAAAATTTTTCTGTCAACAAGAGATTTAAAATAGAGCAGCATTTCATAATCATCATAGGGTAAAGACAGCATTACATCCTGCCCCTTGGAAAGCATTTCTCTGAAAATCTCTTCATGTTTTACTTCTTCATTGGCAAGAAACTGAAATATCTCCTTTGCTTTCGGATCTTTTACAGATTCCATAACAGCAGTATAAAACTCTTTTCCCTCTTTTTCAAGTTGGATAGCCATCTGAAGCAGTTCACTGCCTGAAAATTTTTGTGTCATACTAAATCTCCCGGTTAATTTTCTTTAAGTACAATATCATCATACTCTTTTTCAATGCGGTTCTTGTGCCTCAGCTCCTCCTGAGCCAGCATTTTAAAAAGTGTTATAATTTTATCATCACTGCTGTTTGCAGCCATATCATCGTATAATGCTTTTGCTTTTTCTTCTCTTTTCATTGCAAGAATTAAAAGCTGCTGATAATTCATTTCCGGAGAAAACTCCATATCAACAAGATAGTCGGATATCTTCAGATTCGGAACAGTGTTCAGCCTTGCTATATCAACATGTTCGGGTTTAAAATTCTGAATCATTTTCACATGTTTTTCTTCTTCTTTTGATAACTCCAGGAACACTTCCTTCATATTGCTTCTGTCTGTAATTTCCGAGCACATTTTATAAAACTCAACAGCTTCTTTTTCCTTCTCAAGAGCAAATTCAACAACATTCTTAAATTCTTCTAAGTTCATAATCACAGCTCCTTTATTTAATTATTATATATTAATTATTTTACTAATGACCGCAGCAAAGCAAGGTTCTCTTTAAACTTATTTTCACCGCCGGGAGTTTCAAGTATCATTGGCACTGAGCCGAATCTTTTGTCATTTACAAGATAATCAAACGCATTTAATCCTATAAATCCCGAACCTATATTCTCATGCCTGTCCACCCTGCTTGCCAGATCTGTTTTCGAATCATTCAGATGAAAAACCTTAAGTCTGTCCAGACCTATAACATCTTCAAATTTATCAAAAACCCTTGTGTAACCTTCCTGTGTTCTGAAATCATATCCGGATTCAAAGGTATGGGCAGTATCAAAACATACGCCAAGTCTGTTCTGTTGTTTCACATTTTCCATAATTTCGGACAAGTGCTCAAACCTGAAACCAATATTTGTGCCCTGGCCTGCTGTTGTCTCGAGAAGGAGGATAACGTTTTCCGAATCCGTATGATCAAAAATATAATTCAGGCTCCCGGCAATAGTATCTATTCCAATTTTAAGACCCCTGCCCAAATGGGATCCGGGATGAAAAACAAGATACCTTACTCCCAGCAATTCCGCTCTCTGTATCTCATCAAGCATAGCATTTATTGATTTTAAAAGCGGCTCTTTTTCCGGATGCGCCAGATTAATAAGATACGAATCGTGTATAACAACCTCTTTTACAGAAGAGTTAGCCCGGGTTGTTTTAAACTTTTCCGCAGTCTGTTCCTCAAGCGGAGGCGCTTTCCACTGCCTTTGATTTTTACTGAAGATCTGCACTGCATCACAGCCTATTGCTTCTCCCCTTTCAAAGGCTTTTTCAATTCCTCCGCTTACTGAGACATGAGCTCCTAACAATCCCATGTTGAAATCCGAAAAGCTTTGTTATTTGACATCAATTTCCTTTGAAGACTCCCACAATCCGTGTATATTGCAAAAACTCAGCGCATGGAATGTTCCCGGTTTATCTGTTTTTAAAGATACTTTTACTACAGGATTTGAATAAACCGGTCCCTGATTTGCACCCTCGGCAGATTCCCCGTGAGCGGAAAATTCGTAATGCCCTACCTGATAACTGAATTTTTCACCTTTTGGATGAAA
>QNDG01000369.1 GCA_003645915.1 Candidatus Zhuqueibacterota bacterium
GCTGTTAATGGGGCTGGTTGGCTCTCTCTCTGCACAGGCTAAATGGAATAAGGAGTCTCTTACCAGAGGTAAGGTTTGGCTTACCATTGCCAACTCATTGCGTCTGGGGGAAGTTGACCTTCCATGGACTTATTACGCGATGGATTATCCAGGTTATTCAACAGGATCAAATTTATCCGATAAATCCTCCTACATTCAAGGTGGTGGTTATATGATTTACGGTGAAAGAGGGGGTGTGGCTGAAGCATACACAATATCTGGATGCTTCTATGCTTCGTCTAAATATGTGTACCCTACTGTTAATAGTCAGTTAATTAAGAATTACAATTTAACTAATCCTGCTATTGAAGCAGAAGAAGAAGTAACCGGAGCGCATCATGTTATTGCTTTAGATGTGGATGTCGCTCATAAAAGCATGGTGTGGAGTTTCCCCGGATATAGCGATTTTGTTATTCATGAATATACAATAACAAATACAGGAGATACTCCGTTAGAAAACGTCCATTTTGGTACACGTCTGGCGATTAATAATACATGGAAAGGTGATTTTATTGGTCCGGGTACAGATCAGGATGATAAATATGGCTGGGATGAAGCCAATCAGTGTTTTTATGTTTATGATGACAGGAGTTTTAACTGGGCAGATGAAAGTCCGATACAGTTCAATTTCGGCCCTGGTCCTGTTACAGGAGATATTGGTGATCCTGCTGATATTACAAGTAGTAATTCTACAGTACATGAACTTTATTCACCAGGATATTTTTCCTCTATTTGTCTCGATCCGGCTGGCGCGCCAGTATATCAGAATATTTTAGAATATGTGGGACAGGCGACTTCTTCGAATGGTCCGGTTGAAGATTGGATGCCAAGATTGGGTTCGGATAATCCAGCCGATTTTCTTGCGGCAATGACACATCAGCAACCTCGTATGTCATGGGATGAAGCAAGGGCAGCAGGTGGTGAAGGTGGAAACAAGTATGAGAGAAGTGTTAATATGCTTATTTCGTGCGGTCCGCATAATATAGCTGCAGGAAGCTCTATAACCCTGGTTTTCGCTGAAGTTCTCGGAGAGATGGACCGGGCGAAAATAGTTCAGGGCGGAGTAGAAAATGTTAACCTGTTGGCAACAGAGTCAAAAGCTGCGCTTTTAGAGAACGTGGCCGCATGTAAAGATTTTTATAATAGTGGATATAAATTGGATGATTACCCGCCGATGACTCCGACAGATGGCGAAAATAGCCTGGATTTAGTCCCGGTTGGTGGTGGTATTCAGATTTCATGGCCTGCAGTTCCGGACAGCTATACTGACCCTGCAACAGGTGAACATGATTTTGCCGGTTACAAGGTTTATCGATCAGATTATTTTTGTACTGGCCCATGGAATTTGTCAGCTACTATATCAAAAGATGAGGCTGTAATTGAAGATGGAAAGGTTGTTTACACTGATACCGGATTGCCACTCGGTGTAGGTGTCTATTATACAGTTACTACTTATGATGAAGCAGGTAATGAGAGTGGTAAAGTAAATCCGAATCGATATCCTGTTTATCCATTAAGGGCAACAAATCCAGATTTTCCGAAAAAAGTATATGTAGTACCAAATCCATTCAGGCAGAATAGTGGTTTGTTAGGTTCGGGTGAAGAGTTGAGAATGGAGTTTATTGGCCTTCCTGCGAAATGTACAATCCGCATTTATACTCTTACTGGTGAGTTGGTTAGAGAAATTGAACATGATGATGGAAGCGGAGCGGAATCTTGGGGCAGTATGACAAAACTCGATTACCAAACGAACAAATGGATGATGTATGTTGCACCTGGCGTCTATATTTATCATGTTAAGTCCAATGTAGAAGGGCATACAAATGAGGTCTACATTGGCAAGTTCGCCATAATAAAGTAGAGATGAATAGGAGGAATCAGGTTATGACCAAATATAAAAAATATATAATGATCATTACTGCCATGGCCATTTTTAGTACTATTTCTGGGCTTTATGCTCAGAGCGGTATTGAGCCTTATGAAATTGAAAGGGTTGGGCTTTCCGGATGGCAGTTTTTAAAAATTAACGGAAGTAGCAGGCAAACAGCAATGGGCGGCGCATTTGCAGCAGTATCAAATAGTGGTGCAGAAGCAATTTTCGGAAATCCGGCTGCTTTAACCGGAATTAAAAACATGGATGTCTTGCTGGGAAAAGTGAACTGGATAGCCGATATCGGGTACCAGTCTGTAGCAATTGTAAAGAATTTCGGCTCTATCGGTACATTCGGGATTAGTGTCGTTTCTGTGGATATGGGTGATATGGCTGAAACAATTAACAGCCCTATATCAGGAGAAAACAGAACAGAGGCTGTAATAACCGGCAACACATTTACCGCAGGTGATATTGCAGCGGGTTTGTCTTATGCAAAGAAGGTAACGGACAGATTGTCAATTGGCGGAAGTGTGCGCTGGATACGTGAAAAGATTGCTGATGTAAGCATGGATAATGTATCTGTCGATTTCGGAACGTTATACTATACTGGCTTTAGGAGTTTAAGATTAGCAATGGTGGCCCGCAATTTCGGTCCGGATGACCATCTTGTTGGCTGGTCAGAAGAATATCAGTCTGAAGCGGTTGATATTCGTATGCCTATTGATTTTAGAGTAGGCCTGGCGATGGATTTCTTTGAAGGCAGTGATATGAATTTATTAACTGCTACGGTTGAAGGAGTGCATCCCAATGACGGACCGGAGAAAGTCAATGTTGGAGTGGAATATTCAATGGCCGGTATGGTGTATCTCCGTGCTGGTTATCGTTTTAATTATGACGAAGAGAGTTTTACTTTAGGCGGAGGTTTTAATTATAAGGTTGGAAATGTATCTGCCAGAATTAATTATGCATATGTAGATTTTGGCTTGCTAAAGAGAGTGCATATGTTTTCCCTGGGTTTCTCAATGTAGTTTGAGATATAAAATGAATGGCCGGCAATTTATTATAAATGTATAAGATATAATTGCCGGCCATTCAACAACAACTGATTTCAACCGGGAAATCTGAGAAAATGTTTTTGATTGTACTATGATTTATAATGTTTAATTTTATCGATAAATAATTATTTAAAATTATACGTTCTTTGAAAAAACATTGCTTTTATTTTAGAATTTTAAACAGTAGACGAAAAAACAAAAGCTAAACTGATTGTAATTAAAGACAGAGAGTTTAACGATAAAAAATCATCAGTCTGATTCTTACTTTTTTTAATATCCAGCA
>QNDG01000370.1 GCA_003645915.1 Candidatus Zhuqueibacterota bacterium
AACCTCCGGTAAGTTTTGACTAGGGACTTCCGGTTACTTCTCGTCTATAATCTAAGAAATAACCAACTTTTTATCAAAACCTACCGGAAATATTTCCTTATTTCAGTAATACCATTCTCATTGAGTTTGTGAATTTCGGACTTGTGAATTTATATATATATATCCCGGCTGACACTTTATTTCCATATTGATCCGTACCGTCCCACACAGCTTTATGTTCTCCGCCTAACATTCTGCCTTGAAACAAAACCTTTATAAGATCACCGCGGATATTGTAAACACAAAGTTGTCCGTATGTTACTTCCGGGATATTAATCCTTATAGTTGTCGACGGATTAAAAGGATTCGGATAATTCTGGAAGATACTGTATGTTTCCGGGCGGACCTTTTGTACTTCCCCGCTTCCAATTCCTGTAAATCCGGTGTAGTATTCAACTCCGGATGCATTTGTAAAATTATAAGTTGTATCATTGGGCTGACTTGTAACAATAGCAAGAAGTACATAATCCTTTGATAAGAAATAATATTTCAATCCCATATAGGAACCGTCCATTTGTACAATAGATGTACGGATTCTCAAACAATCGTATTCACCGGACGGAAGTTTCAGTTTTCCGGTTGCATCAACTTTATTAAAATATCTTTGATTCTCAATAACATCCCACAATGAAAGTGTATCATACCTGACGCTGTGCCAGGTTGTTCCGTACTGAAGAGGGAGCGGATAATAGTAGTCAGATCCGTGTCTGGACTGAGAGGAGTTACCTCCGTCAATCATTTTCTTCCCCAGAACAGAAAGCCTGTTGTTATCAAGTTTAACATAAGTTATTGCACTCCAGCCGGAATGAGGCATATCGTTTTCAGTAAAAACATAATTGGCTTCAGGAAAGTATGGGTTTCCATTATTATTTATTTTTTCGAATGTATACTCAAATTGTATTACATTTCCCATATTAAGATTTGAAAAATCCCACACAATCCCTGTACCAGGCTGCTTTAAATCCACTTGTACGGAACCGGATGTACTCTGATCATAAGTACCTATAGCTCGTATAATTTTTGTAAGATCTCCGGCTTCAAACTTGTACTGTGCATTTAATATCCCTGCAAAAAGCATGAACAGGATATAAACGAGACAGCTCTTTTTCATACCGACCTCCTAATTATTCAATTTATTACTGGATATCTTTTATTCTGATCCTTCCTATATATTAATTTAATTTTTTAATTATTATTTCAAATAAATTTCTATGTAGTTTAAAATTATTTAAAATTTCTAAAAACAGAACAATACTTATAATATTACGTCATCTTTACAGGAAACAACTTAAGTGAAGTAAGACAAGTTTTTAAAATTAATCCGGGTTTTATGGAATCAACTTAAAACACAGTTTTTGCAAATCCAGTTTCATCTATATCTTACATATTTACCAATAAATCCTACCGTTTTGAAATAATCTGTATTTCCAGATATATTTAAATGTATCACTTAAATATTTGATTAAATTTTTCCTGAAAAAATTATATAAAAAATAATAGACTGGTTAAAAATAAACCGTATCAATTTACAGCACCTTGGGAGTTTCAGCAAACATGTCATAAGCTTTAAAAATAGGAGCTGATCACTCTCTATTAGTTTTAAATTTAATGCTCTTTTTAACAATTACAACATTTTTTAGAAAAAACTTGACATTCATAAGTCCTTTTTGTATAATTATACGGCTATGATGAATGATTATACAAAAATCGAACGACAGAAGAAATTAAGATGTATTATTGAAGATAAGGGAATAGGTGATCAAACCGGGATGCTTATTGCCCTGAAAAAAGAAGGTATTGACACAACTCAGGCCACAATTTCCCGGGACCTTCAGGAAATGGGTTATGTAAAAATAAGACTCGGTCCTGGTATTTACAGATATGAACTTTTAAACAGAAGTAGTCAGTCAAATATAAAAGCCAGACTCTCAACAATGTTTCACGATTTTGTCACTGAGATAAAATCCAGCGATAACATTATTGTGGTAAAAACCGTACCGGGAAATGCAGGAGGTGTTGCAAGTTTAATTGATAATCTGGAAAATCCTAAAATTCTCGGAACAGTTGCAGGAGACGATACAATAATTATTGTTGTAAACAATAAAAAGAACAGGGCAGAAATTGAATATCAATTTAACGCCCTCCTCTGAACAGTTCTGGTTGGGTGCACTCCAATTTTTTTTGAGGAAAAACCTCCGGGAAGAATTCAATTCTGTCCCGCCGGACAGCAGACTCCTCATTTTCCGCCAGACTGTCATTACCCCGCCTTCCCCGGCGGGGTTTTTTTAAAGAAAAAAATATGTGGAAACAAATACCCACTATTTTTTACATACTGCTTAAAAATTATGTTATTCGGAGTTATTCATGAAAAGCGTACTTCTGCTTGAAGATGGTACAAAATTTGAAGGAACCGGATTTGGTTACCCTAAAACAGTAATAGCTGAAATTGTATTTAACACCGGAATGACCGGATATCAGGAGACTATAACAGACCCGTCATACAAAGGACAGATCGTTCTTTTCACTTATCCTCATATTGGTAATACAGGAATCAATCCTGAGGACTTTGAATTTGATAAACCAGGTATTGAGGGAATCATTGTTAGAAAACTGTGCAGAACTCCGAGTAATTTCAGATCACAGACCGACCTGAATTCATATCTATATAAAAATCAAATTACAGGCATTGAAGGCATTGATACAAGAATGCTTACCAGGATTATAAGAAAACACGGCACTATGCTCGGCATATTGTCAAGTGTTGAAAACGATACGGACAATCTTGAGCATATGCTGAACACTTACAAAAGAGCAGGGACTGAAAGACTTGTGAAAGAGGTTTCTGTTTCGGAAAAGACCTGCTGGGAAGAACCTTTACAAATTAAATGGTATAAGAATTTAAAGAAAAATAATAAAAACAATCAAAAAGTCACTGTTATTGATTTTGGCATAAAACGAAACATTGTGCGTTATCTTAATTATCTCGGATTTGATGTTAATATACTTCCCGCCCAATCAGGGCCTGAAGAGATTATTAAGACAAACCCTGACGGAATCGTACTGTCAAACGGACCCGGTGACCCCGAAGAGCTTTCATATGCAGCTGAAACCATCAAGAATCTTGTTCTGGAAAAAATTCCCTGTTTCGGTATCTGCCTTGGTCATCAGCTGCTGGCACTTGCTATGGGTGCAAAAACTTATAAACTT